>QKGW01000008.1 GCA_003250275.1 Alphaproteobacteria bacterium | reverse complement strand
ACCCGGAGGGTTTCGATCGCGGCGTGCTTGATCAGCCCGATGCTGAACTTGCGATAGAACACCGCGAGCAGGATCGAGGCGAGGCAGCCCACCGCCGCCGCCTCGGTGGGCGGCGCGATGCCGGCGAAGATGGTACCGAGCACCGAAACCATCAGCGCGATCGGCGGCACCAGCGCCTTGAGGAGACCGACCAGCTTTTCGAACGAGAACGGGGTGATCTGGTCCGGTGGGATCGACGGGCCGAGCGCCGGGTTGAGGCGGCAGCGCACGATCACGTACCCGAAGTAGAGGCTCGACAGGATCAGGCCGGGGAACACCGCGCCCATGAACATCTGGCCGATCGAGATGCCCGCCTGCGGCCCGTAGACCACCAGCATGATGCTCGGCGGGATGAGGATGCCGAGGGTGCCGGTGGCGACGATGGTGCCCGCCGCGAGCGACTTGTCGTAGCCGCGCTGGATCATCGGGCCGAGGGCGATGAGGGTGAGGATCGTCACCGACGCCGCGATCACGCCGAGACACGCGGCGAGGATGGTGCCGAAGATGATCGTCACCAGCAGCAGGCCGCCCTTCAGCCGCCCGAGCGCCTCGTAGAGGCTCTGGTAGAGCTCCTTGGTGATCCCCGAGTGTTGCAGCACCACGCCCATGAAGGTGAACAACGGCACCGCGAGGTAGGGATAGTTGAGCGAGAGATCGTAGAAGCGGCCGTAGAGGATGTGGAAGGTGGTGTTGGGCCCGAATTCGAGGATGCCCATGAAGAATGCGACGCTGCCGATCACGAACGCGATCGGGAAACCGGTGAGAACGAGGACGAAGACGCCACCCAGCATCAGGATGGCTACGGCTTCCGGGCTGAGATCAATCAAGGTTCGTCCCCTTCACCAGGAGGTAAACGTCGCGGATGAGCTTGGCGAAGCCCTGCAGCACGAGGAGGAAGAGGCCGATCGCGAAAATCGTGCGGTACGGGCCAGCGGGCGGATACCAGAAGCTGTTGAACATCACTTCGTTGATCCGCCAGGCGCGCATCGCCCAGCTGATCGACATCTGCAGCATCACGATCATCAGCGGGAAGAAGAAGATCAGCGAGCAGACCACGTCGACCCCCGCCTTCTGCCGCGGCGAAAGGCGGCTGAAGAGGATGTCGACGCGGGTGTGAGAATCCTTGAGGTGGGTGTACGACGCGCCGAGCAGGTAGACCACGCCGCCCGCCATGCAGAGCGAATCGTAGGCCCAGATCGTCGGCGCGTCGAAGAAATGCCTCGAAATCGTCTCGTACGAACCGACGAAGACAAGGAGAACCGCAAACCACTTACCCAAGTGCCCGGCGCCTTCGCTGAGGCGGTCGATGTATCTTGGCAACTTCAATATGAAGGACATGCTTATCTCCCTGTCTTCGGTACCGTTCTCTCCTTGCGTCGGGAGGGTTACTTGGTCGCGTTATAGGCGTCGCCGAAGCTCTTCATCGAGTGGTAGATCTCGCCGAAGATCGGCTTTTCGGTCTTGGACTTCTCCTCGTAGAACTTGTCCGCCTCGGCCTGCAGGGCGACCTCGATGTCCTTCGGCACGCGCAGCACTTCGTTGCCCGCGGCACGGAACTTGTCGACCGCCTTGATCGATTCCGCGACGAGGTACTGGTGCTGTTCCTGGGTGATCTTGGCGATCTCGGCGTGGACGATCTCCTTGAGATCTTCCGGCAGCTTGTTCCAGGCGTCCTTGTTGACGAAGAACACCTGCGGATCGCTCGGCGCGCGGGTCGGGGAGATGTAGACGTACTTCGCGACCTCGTTGAAGTGCATGTTCCAGTTCGACGCGAGGGTCGAGTATTCGAACGCGTCGATGGTGCCGCGCTGCATCGCCTCGTAGAGCTCGCCGCCCGGGATGATCACGGTGGCCGCGCCCATGCGCTTCAGGATCTCGCCGCCGTCGCCCATGCAACGGGCCTTGAGGCCCTTGATGTCGCTCATGCTCGTGAGCTTGACCTTGGAGTGGAAGAACACCTCTTCCGGCAGCGGCGAGAGCGCACCGGGGAAGGTCATGACGTTGTAGCCGTCCATCATCTTGTTCATCAGATCGGCGCCGCCGCCGAAGTCGAACCAGGTGCGCAGCGCCTCGCCCGGCAGACCGCCCGGACGCGAGCTGATCAGGCCCGCCGCCGACCACTTGTCGAGGTTGTACATCGGGCAGGTGTAAGCCATCTGCAGCACGCCCTGGTCGACCGCGTCGAGTTCCTTGTAGGCGGGAACCACGGAGCCGCCGACGAACGGCTTGACCACGAGCCGGCCGCCCGAGGCCTTGGTGATCGCGTTGCAGAGTTTGTCGTGATAGATCTGCGACGGATCCGACGCCGGGCCGTGGCCCGAGGAACGCCAGATGATCGGCTTGTCGGCCGCGTTCGCCGGGGCGGCGAAGGGCGCGGCGATCACCGCCGCCAACCCGAGACCGACCATGCTCAGAAACGTTTTCCGTACCAGCATTTTGGAAGCCCTCCTGTAGCTCTTTTTGACGTTCTTCCCACCCAGGACGCGCGCCCCCGGCGGGTACCCGCTTGCCGCCCTCAATCGACGATCAGGGCGGTTCCGGTCCTGTTGTGGAAGTACCTGCTACCGAACGCTTTCAACTCGCTCATCGCCGTGCCGCCGGTGCAGTGCGAAACGCCGATGACCTGGATCTCCTTCTGTTTGAGGTAGTCGACGGTGAGCGCGAGGCTCGCGGGCGAGGCCTCGACCAGATGCGTGCCGCCGATGATCGCGTGGATCGGCCGGTTGAGGCGTTCGGCGGCGGCGTCGAGCATGTTCTTCACCCCCGGATGCGAGCATCCGAGAATGACGACCAGGCCCTCGGGCGTGTCCGCCGCGAGCATCACCTCGTCGGCGAAGGTATCGGGGACGAACGCGCCATCGACCCGCACCACGAAGCGCGGGTTGACCGCTTCGTCGTCGTGAGTGCGGGGGAAATCGGTCATCGCGTAGATGCCGGGGAGGATCTCGCGCACCGGCTCGTCGAGGGTCGCGTGCGGGATGCCCGCGGCGTCGAGCCAGGCGGCGTCGAAATCGTTGCCGAGAAACTCGCAGGCGGCCCCGGCGGCGCCGTACTTGTCGTCGAAGAACCCCGGGCCGGTGAGCACCGAAAAGCCGCTCGCGTGGGCGGCGAGATGGCGCAGGCCGCCCGAATGGTCGTAATGCCCGTGGCTCAGCACCACCTGCCCGACCGCATCGAGATCGATGCGCAGGTGCTTCGCGTTGCGGATCAGGGCATCGGTTTGGCCGACGTCGAAGAGGATGCTCTCGCCGCCGCGGGCGATGTGGAAGCACAGGCCGTGCTCGTGCACCAGGCTCTTGTGCTCTCCGGGGGAGTTCTCAACGAGGGTGGTGATCTGCAGCATGGCGATTCCGGGTGTGCCCCGGCCCTTCAGCGTGTGGAGGTGGTCTGGATGTCGCGGATCGCGTTGGTGAGGTGCGCGGCCATCGCGGCGGTCGCGGCGTCGGCGTCGCCCGCCTTGACCGCCGCGATCACCGCGCCGTGTTCGGTCACCGTCTTTTCCATCCGGCCCGGGGTGTGGAAGCTCGAAATCCAGCCTTCGAGCATCCCGGTGGTGATCGACCGGGTGAGCGCGTAGAGGATCTTGTTGTGGGCGGCCTTGGCGAGCTGGAGATGGAACTCGCGGTCGCAGCGGATCGTCTCGCTGGTGAACTTGCCCTGCACGTTGCGGACGAATTCCGCATGGATGGCCTCGAGCTGGGCGACCTCATCGGCGGTCGCGCCGAGGGCGGCGAGCCGCGCGGTCTGCGGTTCGACGATGAGCCGCACCTCGAAGTGCTCGTGCAGGGAATGGTCGTTGTTCTTGAGCCAGTCGACGAACGCCTCGAACGGATCGACCGCCTCGATGAAGATGCCCTTGCCCTGCTTCACCGAAAGCTGGCCGCCGAGTTCGAGAATGCGCACCGCTTCGCGCACCGAGGCGCGGCTGACCTGCAACCTCGAAGTGAGTTCGTGTTCGGAATAGAATTTGTCGCCAGGAGAGAAGCCCTGGTCGACGATGATCTGCTTGATCACGTCGACCAGGCTTTCGGAGAGCCGAATCTTTTTGACCGGTCCCACGCCTCCCTCCCCGGGCTTCTCACGGCCGCGCCGCGCGCGATGCGCGGCCAGGGCCGTTCGCCTCCCTCTTGCAGCCGGGTTCCGTCCCCACGGAAACCAGCGGGCGTCGTCAGAGAGACTGGATGGACGAAGCTTCCGGGTTTCCCCCCACGGCAGCCCGCCGAAACGGCTTGTCTACTCATCAGACAAGTCGAGTGTGCCACACTGCGGCACGTCCATCAACGCGGGATTGGGTAATATCTTCAGATATCAATCGTCTGGTTGGACCAGTCTACGCGTCAGCGCTGCGAGCGCCAGCGCTTCACCGTCCGCACCACCAGGCTCGGGTCGGCAACCTCGGATTGCCACGACGCCGAGAACTCCGCCGAGGCGCTGCGCGGCCGGTGATCGGGCGCGAGATCGGAGAAGCGGAGCCGCATCGGCACGCTCACGCCCTCGCCAACGACCACCGCCTCCTGGGTGTGGAGCGCGGGCAGCGCGGCGATCAGGCCACCCATGCTGTCAGGCAGGGCGCGGGTGACGTGGGCCTGGTCGACCTGGTTGGCGAGGCGCATCGAGATGATCGTGTTGCATTGCGACAGCGCCGACTGGGACAACTCCGACGGGCGCTGGGTCACCAGGCAAAGCCCGAGGCCGTACTTGCGCCCTTCCTTGGCGATGCGCGAAACCGCGCGCCGCGTCGGCCCGAAGGCGGTGCTCTCCTCCTGCGGCACGTAGCGGTGCGCCTCCTCGCAGACGAGCAGCAGCGGCAC
>QKGW01000471.1 GCA_003250275.1 Alphaproteobacteria bacterium | reverse complement strand
CAGCGCCGCCTGCACGCCGAAGCGCGCGCCGCAGCGGTGCGCGATGCCGCATTCGACCGGCAGCGCGTGGGCGAACAGCAGCATCGTCGAGAGCGTCGTCACCTGGGCGACGGTGAGCGGATCGGGGCGGTCGTGGGCGAGCTGGATCAGTACGATCAGGCCGGAATAGACGCCGTTGAGCAACCCGGCGGCCCAGGCGAGGCCCATGTCGGCGGGCAGGCCGACGAGGCGCATCAGCGGCGCGAGCGGTGCGGCGAGCGGCCGCACCAGGTCGAATTCCTGCAGCAGCTTCACTGCGACGATCACCGGGATCATCACGACGTAGAGATCGCGCGAGGCGCGCAGTGCCTCGCGGGCGGATTCGGCGATCATCGCGATCGCCCGACGCAACGGCGTCACGGCGGTCTCCCAAACTCGAAAAAGAAAAACTCAGCCTTCGTCGTCGGCGCGGAGGTGGGCGAAGCGCGTCGCCTCGCGGCGGAGCGGCCGCGGCGGCTGGAACTCCGCGGCTTCGGGGCCGTGCGGCGCGACCAGGGGCGCGTCGGCGGGCTTGACGGGCGCGGCGAGGCCCATGTCGCGCAGCAACTCCTCCATCGGCACGAAGGCGCCGGCGGCGGAGGGCAGGCGCGGCGGCGCGGCGGACGGGCGCAGCGTCGGGCGCGGATGGCTGGCGGACGGGTCGAAGAGCTTGGCCATGGTCGGCTCCCGCGTGACGAAATCGGCCCCCACCATCGCAAGGGCGGCGCGGCGGGGCAACCCCGGCGCGCGATCTCAAGGCGCAGGCAGGGCGGCGAGCGCGTCGATCAGGCCGATCCAGTTGTCGCGCAGGCCGACTCGCACCGCCCAGTCGCCGGCGTCGAGCCCGTGCAGGCGCGCGTCGGCGGCGGAGAACGGCGTGCGGGTGGTCTCGTCGCGGGCGAGCGCGACGCTGCCGTCGGCGCGCAGCGCCTCCCAGGCGACGCGCACCTCGGCGACGCCTTCGCCCTTGCCGGTCTTGATCAGCTTGACCGCCGCGTCGGCGACGCGCACCGCGAGCGGCGGCCCGTCGGCGGTCCAGATCGCCGCGAGCGGCTGGCCTTCGAGGTTCCAGCGGCGCAGGCGCGGCAGCAGGCCGTGATCGGCGAAGCCCGGCGCGGCGTCGAGGCGGACGAGCGCGTAGGGCAGGCGGCGGCCCTCGGCGAGGGCGAGGAACGCGCCGGTTTCGAACGCGGCGGCGGCGATCTCGGGCGCGAGACTGCGCAACACCCCCTGCGTGGCCTCGGCGATCGCGGTGTCGGTGGGGGAGAGGCCCGAGCGCAGCGCCCGGTCGCGTGAGGTCGCCGCGCGGGCGCTGGCGTGGCCGCGCCAGACCACCGCGCCGGTGGGCGCGGCGAGCGCGAGGTCGAGACGCACCTCCGCCGCCGATTGCTCGGGCAGCGGCGGCGCGGCGGCGGCGAGGGAGAGCCCCTCGACCGCGAGCGCGAAGGCGGGCGCATCGGCGGCGGTGGGGATCTGCGCGTCGAGAGTGTCCTTCACCAGGGCGGCGAAGTCGGCGGTGCGCTCCGGGGTTTCGAGCGGATGGGCGAGGCTGACCCCGGCGAGGCGGAGCGGCGCGTCCGGCGCGGGCGCGACAGTGCGGGCGAAGCGCAGGGTGAAGAGTTCGAGGTTGCGGGTGAAGGCGCGGTAACGCGCGGCGCGGGCGGTCGACTGCCGCAGTTCGACGGAGTCCGGCACCGTCACCTGGGTCTCCGCGACGATGCGGTCGTTGAACAGCACGGTGCCGCCGGCATCGGTGACGCGGTAGAGGATCGCGGCGCGCCCGAGGCCGGTGCCGTCGCGCGCGACCGTTGCCGTGGTTTCGACGTCGCGGAGGTCGACGCGCACGGTTTCCGTCGCGTCGGCGCGGAACAGGCCGCTTTCCTTGAGCTGCGAGGCGGCCATCGCGCGGATCGCCTCGACCACTGCGTCGCGGCGGTCGGCGCGCTCGAAATCGACGCCGTCGAGCTTGAACGGCAGCGGTGCGCCGGGGAAGCGCCAGGTGTCGAACGCCGCTTCGGCGGAAACCGGCAGCGCGGCGAGGGCGAAGGCGAAAAGGGCTGCGGCTTTCACGCTCAGCTCCCGAACAGTTCGTTGAGGGTGAGGATGCGGTGCACCGCGCGCACCCGTCCGGCGGGCAGGTGGATCTCGTCGAGCGGGTTGAGCTGTTCGAGCACCAGGGTGTCGTCGGTGCGGCGGAGGAGGCGCTTGCACCACGCCTCGACGGTGCCGTCCTCGGGCGAGACCGTCTGCACCACGACGTAGTCGCCGATGCGCGCCGGGCGGCGCTCGGAAACGTAGATCAGCTCGCCCTCCTCGAAGCGCGGCGACATGCTGCTGCCGACCACGTAGAGCGCGTAGATGTCGCGCGACGCGCCGATCGCGGGCGGACGGCGGACGTAGTCGATCGCCGCGGTGTCGAGCTGGAACGCGCCGCGCGCGCTGCCCGCGGCGGTGCCGAGCACCGGCACGTCGCGCGGCATCGCGGCGCGCGAGGGCAGGTCGGCGGTCTCCCACAGGCCGGGCGGTGCGGGCTCGGGCTCCGGGTGCGCGTCGCCGCCGATCAGCCAGTCGACCGAGCAGTCGAGCGCTTGGGCGAGCTTGGCGAGGCTGTCGGCGCGCGGCTTCACCGAACGTTCGCGCAGCACGTTGCGGATGGTGTCGGGGTGAAGCCCGGCGTCCACCGAGGCGGCGCGCGGCGTCTTGCCGATTTCGGCGAGGCGTTCGCGGACGCGGGATTTGAGGTCGTCGTTGATCATGCGGGTATTTAACCTCAAATTGTCCGCTTTGTCACCGGAATTCCGCCGCGTCTAACGTCGATTGTCATAAAAAACAAGCCGAAAATTCACAAACATGCGCGGCGACGTTGCGGATGATTGCCCGCATCCAAGTTGACTGCGGGCAGTTGCCCGTATATCATGGGGCCTTGACGATGCGAGCGCAAGGAGGCTGGGGAATGGGGGCGTGTGGGCAAGAAACCGCGGAACGATTGGTGGCGGAGATGCTCGCCCGGCAGACCTCGCGCCTTCCGCCCGACATTGCGATCTATGCCCGCGCGATCGTGCGCATTCTCGCGGCGCAGCCGCGTGAACGCGCCGAGGCCGCCGTCGCCCTGGCGCGGCAGCTCGGCGGTCTGCCGTCGCGGGCGGAAATTCTCGCGTTCTGCGCGTCTCCAAGCGAACGAGGATGATCGGCATGACGGATACGGGCTTCAACGCGCGCGGCGCGGCGCGGCGCTTTCTCGATGCGTTGGCGGAAACCGGCAGCGTGCGCGCCGCCGCCTCGGCATCGGGGCGGGCGCGCGGTGCGTGGCTCGCGCTGCGCGGGCGCGACGCCGCGTTCGCGCGGGCGTGGGACGAGGCGCTCGACGCCTACGTCGAGGTGCTGGAGGCGGAGGCCGACCGCCGCGCGTTGGGCGGCGAGAGCGAGCCGGTGTTCTACGGCGGCAAGCAGGTGGGGGTGAAGACCCGCGCCTCCGACAGCCTCCTGATGTTCCGCCTCAAGGCGCTCCGGCCGCAGCGCTACAAGGGCGCGGCCGAGGAGCCCGAGGGGCTGACGGTGCGGGTGCGCGACTTTACCGCCGACGAGGACTGAGCATGGAGATCGCCCTTCCCAACGGCTGGTCGCCGCGCGGCTACCAGTTGCCGTTCCTGCGCGCGATGCAGCCGCGCATCACGGGCGGCGGCGGGCGCGCGGTGCTGGTGTGGCACCGCCGCTCCGGCAAGGACGCCACCGCGCTCAACTTCACCGCCTGCGCCGCGCACCTGCGCACCGGCGTCTACTGGCATATGCTCCCCACCGCGACGCAGGCGCGCAAGGCGGTGTGGGACGCGGTCGACGGCGAGGGCCGCCGGGTTCTCGATCAGGTGTTCCCCAGGCCGCTGCGCGCCGCCACCAGCGCCACCGAAATGAAGATCTCGCTGAAGTGCGGCTCGCTGTGGCAGCTCGTCGGCTCCGACAACTTCAACGCCCTGGTCGGCGCAAATCCGGTCGGCGTGGTGTTTTCCGAGTATTCGCTCGCCGATCCCGCGGCGTGGGACTACGTCCGCCCGATCCTCGCCGAGAACGGCGGCTGGGCGGTGTTCATTTTCACTCCGCGCGGGCGTAACCACGGCCATGCGCTCCTCGAAATGGCGCGCCGCAATCCCGCGTGGTTCGCCCAGGTGCTGAGCGTCGACGACACCCGCCGCGCCGACGGCTCGCCGGTGATTTCGCCCGCCGCGATCGCCGAGGACCGCGCCGCCGGAATGGCCGAGGAGATCCTGCGCCAGGAGTACTGGTGCAGCTTCGACGCCGCGCTCACCGGCAGCTACTACGGCAAGGCGCTCGAAGCCGCGCGCGCCGAGGGGCGCATCGGGCGGGTGGCGTGGGAGCCTGCGCTGCCGGTGGAAACCTGGTGGGATCTCGGCGTCGGCGACAGCACCGCGATCTGGTTCGCGCAGCGCCTCGGCGCGGAGGTGCGGCTGATCGACTACCTCGAAGCCTCGGGCGAGGGGCTGCCCTATTACGTCGCGGCGTTGCGCGCCAAGCCCTACGCCTACGGCCGCCACATCGCACCCCACGACATCGAGGTGCGCGAACTCGGCACCGGCAAGAGCCGCCGCGAAACCGCGCAGAAGCTCGGCGTGCGCTTCGAGGTCGCCCCGGCGCAGAGCCTCGCCGACGGCATCGAGGCGGCGCGCGCCATGTTGCGGCAGTGCTGGTTCGACGCCGAGGCCTGTGCGCGCGGGCTCGAAGCCCTCACCCAGTACCGCCGCGCCTGGAACGACAAGACCCGCGATTACAAGCCGACGCCGCTGCACGACTGGACCAGCCACGCCGCCGACGCCTTCCGCTACGGCGCGG
>QKGW01000077.1 GCA_003250275.1 Alphaproteobacteria bacterium | reverse complement strand
GGCGCCCAGGGCGCGCAGGCGTTCGGCATCCGCCTCGGTCTGGCCGAAGGCGACGTCGAACGCGCCGAAGAGCTGCCGCGCCAAACGCCCGAACTGCCGCCAGCGCGCGAACGAGCGCGGCGAAACGCGGCCGTTGACCAGCACCATCGTCGCGCCGCTCGCGCGGGTCGCGGCGAGGAGGTTGGGCCAGATCTCGCTTTCCGCCCATATCGCGACGTCGGGGGCCGCCAGAACCCGACGAAGCGCGCGACCGGCTTCGGCAAGTCGACCGGCACGAACTGGTGGATCACGCCGCGCGGCAGGCGGCGCGCCATCAGGTCGGCGGAGGTGACGGTGCCGGTGGTGACGAGCTGGCCGACCTGCGGCCACCCCTCGCCGATCGCCTCGATCAGCGGCAACAGCGACAGCGCCTCGCCCACCGAAGCGGCGTGCATCCACACCAGCGGCCCGTCCGGACGCTCGACCGAGGGCAGACCGAGGCGTTCGGGAAAGCGCTCGGCGGATTCCTTGCCGTGCGCGCGGCGGCGTCCGAGAAACAGGTGGACGAAGGGCGAGAGCAGCGCCGTCGCGCCGCGATAGAGGCCGAGGATCATGGCGCCGATCTCTTCTTGCGCGGCACCGTGCCCACGACCGCGGGCGGATGGCCCATCTCGGCGTCGACGGCGTTGGTGAGGTCGATCAGCGCGCGTTCGAGGGCGAGGCGCGCGGGCTCGGTGTCCTCGACGTCGCGCGGCACCACGATCGGCTCGCCGAAGGCGTAGACGCCCTCGCTGAACGGCAGGACGATCTGCATCCGGTCCCACGAATCGAGGAACCGCACCCGCCGGGCGGAAAAGCTGATCGGCAGGATCGGCACGCCGGTGGCGCGGGCGAGCGCGATCACGCCCGACTGGGCGACCATGTTCGGGCCGCGCGGGCCGTCGGGGGTGATGCCGATGCAGCCGCCCTTCGCCACCGTGCGGATCATCTCGCGCAGCGCCTGCGCGCCGCCCTTCGAGGTCGAGCCGGTGATCACCCTGAGGCCGACGCGCTCCATCACCCCGGCGATCAGGCGGCCGTCGGAATGCTGCGAGATCAGCACGTGGACGCGGCCCGGCTCGATGCCGGGAAACGCCCACATCAGCGGCAGGCGCGAATGCCAGAAGGCGTAGATCGCGCGCCCTTCGGCCATCGCGTGGGCGGCGTCGCGGCGCTCGGGGTCGAGCGCGCGCCAGCGGCCGCTCCAGCGGACGAAGCGGGCGTAGCGGGCGACGAGGCCGTAAACCAGGCTTTGCGCGGCATCGCTGCGCGACAGATCCTTGAGCCACCCCATCGTCAGGCCGCCCCGGCACGGGAGAAAGCGTGTCGCGTCAAGTCGGTATTCCCAAAGTTCGCGGCGCGAGCCGCCAGTCGCACCGTTTTACACGGTTCCGGCCGCTTTGGGGAAGGCCGCATCGGAGTCGAACGGCGAGAGATTGTGAAGGAACTGATCCGCGCTCGCCGCCCAGCTGCGCTTGAGCGCGAAGGCGCGGCAGGCCTCGGGCGAGATCGCGAGGGCGCGGCGCGCGGCGGCGGCGAGATCGTCGTCGAGCACGCCGACCGGCGCATCGCCGAGAACGTCCCTCGGCCCCGCCACCGGATAGGCCGCGACCGGAACCCCGGAAGCGAGCGCTTCGAGCAGCACCAGGCCGAAGGTATCGGTGCGCGAGGGAAAGACGAACACGTCGGCGGCGGCGTAGTGCGCGGCGAGGTCCTCGCCCTCCTTCGCGCCGACGAACACGGTCTCGGGGAAGCGGCGGGAAAGCTCGGCGCGCTGCGGCCCGTCGCCCACCACCACCTTGGTGCCGGGCAGGTCGAGCTTGAGGAACGCCTCGATGTTCTTCTCCACCGCGACACGGCCGACGTAGAGCGAGATCGGCCGCGGCAGGTCGAGGAAGGCCTTGTCGCGCGGGCGGAAGAGTTCGGTATCGACGCCGCGGGTCCAGCGGCGGATGCGCCCGAGCCCCCAGGCCACGAGTTCGTCCTCGATGCTCTGGGTCGCCACCATCACCGCCTGCGACGGGCCGTGGAACCAGCGCATCCCGGCGTAGCCCCAGCGCACCGGCAGGCCGGTGCGGGCGTGGACGTACTCGGGGAACTTGGTGTGGAACGAGGTGGTGAACGGCAGGCCGCGCTTGAGGCAATAGCGCCGCGCGGCGAGGCCGAGCGGCCCCTCGGTGGCGATGTGGATGCACGCCGGGCGCGCCGCGTCGATCATCCGCGCGAGCTTGCGCCCAGGGAACAGCGAGAGGCGGATCTCGGGGTAGGTCGGGCACGCGACGGTGCGGAAATCCTGCGGCGTGATGAAGGTCGGCGCGTGGCCCATCGCGCCGAGCATTCCGGACAGGGTCTGGTAGGTGCGCACCACGCCGTTGACCTGGGGGAGCCAGGCGTCGGTAATCACGACGATACGCATCAGGCCACCTCGTTCGCGCGCGTGGGGGCGGAGAGCGCGGGCGCGGGCGTCGCCGCGACGAGGCCGTCGCGCACCGCCATCACGCGTCCGCCGCCGTCGAGCCAGCGGACGATTTCGAGCCGCCCGTCGTAGTGCTCGACGAGCGCGGTGCAGCTCTCGACCCAGTCGCCGTCGTTGCAGTAGATCACGTCGCCGATCGCGCGCATCTCGGCGTGGTGGATGTGGCCGCAGATCACCCCGGCGAGGCCGCGCTTCTTCGCCACGTCGGCCATCGCGTTCTCGTAGTTGGCGATGAAGGCGACGGCGTTCTTGACCTTGTGCTTGAGGTACGCCGAGAGCGACCAGTAGCTGAGGCCGAGGCGGCGGCGCGCGAGGTTGAACCAGCGATTGCCGAGGAGCGCGAGGGTGTAGGCGGTGTCGCCCAGGAGCGCGAGCCAGCGCGCGTAGGTGACGATGCCGTCGAACGCGTCGCCGTGGACGACGAGGTACTTCTTGCCGTCGGCGGCCTCGTGGATCGCGTGCTTGTGGATCGGAATGTGGCCGAACTCGAAGCCGGTGAAGCTGCGCAGGAATTCGTCGTGGTTGCCGGGGATGAGGATCACCCGCGTGCCCTTGCGCGCCTTGCGCAGCACCTTCTGCACCACGTCGTTGTGTGCCTGCGGCCAGTACCACGACTTGCGCAACCGCCAGCCGTCGATGATGTCGCCGACGAGGTAGAGGCTTTCGCTCTCGGTGCGCTTGAGGAAATCGAGAAGATATTCCGCCTTGGAGCCGCGGGTACCGAGATGAACGTCGGAAATCCAGATGGTGCGGTAACGATAGATCGGCGCACTGTCCATCATCTCGGGCAATCCTCGGCAACTCACGCACGGCACCCGGTGGCGCCGTTGCGGTGTTTCTAGTCCAAGCTTCGCCGCGTCTCCACTGTTTTGACTGCTTTGTTTCGCGATTTCACATTTGTTTTACAGGACTTAAACCTTACTTTCACATGTCACGGATATGTCAATGACACCCCGTTAACTGGGAAGTCACGCCGATGATCGTCATCTTCAACCCGACCGCCGGCCCGCGCCGCAGTGCAATCCTCGATCGCGTGCTGACCGCGCTGCGGTGCGCCGGTGCGGAGGTCGATTTGCGCCCCACCGCCTGCCCACGCGACGCCACCCGCATCGCCGAAACCCTGACGCCGCCCGCCGACGGGCTGGTCGTCGCGGCCGGCGGCGACGGCACGCTGTCCGAGGTCGCCGACGGGCTGCTGCGCAATTCTCTCGCGCGCGAGTTGCGACTCGGGGTGATCCCGCTCGGCACCGCGAACGTCCTCGCGCACGAAATCGGTCTCGGCCGCAATCCGCGTGCGATCGCCAGCACCCTGCTCGCGGGCGTGCCGAAGCCGCTGCACGCCGGACGCATCCACGCCGCCGACGGCGCCGAGCGCACCTTCCTGATGATGGCGGGCGCGGGCTTCGACGCCGCCGTGGTCGCGGCGGTGACGCCGGAACTCAAGCGTTTCTGCGGCAAAGGCGCCTACATCCTGCACACCCTGCGGCTCGCCTGCCGCGGTGGCTTCGGCGATCTCGACGTGCGTATCGACGGTGTGGCGATGAAGGCGAAGAGCGTGGTGGTGTGCAACGGCTGCCACTACGGCGGCCCCTACCGGCTCGCTCCGGCGGCGGATCTCTCGCGCGCGGAGTTCGAGGTCGTCCTCATCGACGCCGCGGGCGGCTTCTCCACCTTCGCCCAAGGGTTGCGGCTGATGCTCGGCATCCTGCACCGCGCGCCGGGCGTCCGGATCGTGCGCGGCCGCGAGGTCGAGATCGGCGGCAGCGGTCCGCTGCAGGCCGACGGCGACGTCGCGGCCGATCTGCCGGTGCGCGTGTCGGCCTCCGAGGTGGTGCTCTCGCTGATGACACCGGCACCCGTGCGTGCCTGAAAATCGCCACGTTTCCCGGCTTGCACCCGCTCCGGCGGGCAGGTATCAATGATGAATTGAAACAATATGACGAACCGGTGATCGGTTCGCGGTCCCTGGGGGGCAGTTGGTTTGAGTCGTCGGCACCACCGTCGTCCGGCTTGCGCGCCGGATTTCCGCGTGTTTCCCGCGGGGCGTCCATGAGGGCGCGCCGAACCCTCCTCGCCTTCACCGCCCTCACGCTTGCGGCGGTCGTCTCCGCTCCCGCCTACGCCAACCCGGCCCGTCCCGCGCCGGCATCGCGTTCGGTGAGCGTCACCGCCTCCGAAACCCGCACCCTCACCGCCGCGCCGGGCGAAAGCCTCGACCGCCTGCTGCGCCGTCTCGACATCGACGCCGCCGAGCGCAAGGCCGCCGCCGCCGCGCTCAAGGAGACCGGCATCGGGCTCGACGGCGGCGCACGCGTCACCGTGCGCACCACCTTCACCCGTCCCGGCGAGCCGACCCTCACGCTGCTGCGTGTCGCCGCCCCCGGCAAGCCCGAGGCGGTGCTCGTCGGCACCCGCGAGGACGACCTCGAACGCCCGCAGCACCGCTCGGTCAAGGGCACCGTCGGGCCGGACTTCCCCGCCTTCCTCGATTCCGTCGGCGTGCCGCGCGCGGTGGTGGAAACCGTCACCGCCGGGTTCGGCCCCGGCCAGCCCGCGCCGGGCGCGCGCTTCCGCCTCGCCTACGCGATCTCC
>QKGW01000280.1 GCA_003250275.1 Alphaproteobacteria bacterium | reverse complement strand
CCGAGCGGCGAGAGGAAGAAGGTTTCGAGCGCGGGCAGCGGCGCGAAGCCGAGCGCGGCGAACAGCAGGCCGCCGGCGATCACCGTCGCGGCGATCGCGAGCAGCGGCGCGACCACGGTCATCGCCTTCGACGGCTGCGGCCGGAGTTCCAGTCTAAGCGCCATGGGCGGCCTCCCCTTCGAGATGGAACACGCCACCCATCAACATGCCGATCTCCTCGACGCTGGTGGACCGCACCGGCTGAGCGGGCGACAGACGCCCGTGGCTCATCACCGCGATGCGGTCGCAGATCGCGAACAGTTCGTCGAGGTCCTGCGACACCACCAGCACCGCCGCGCCGCCCTCGGCGAGCGCGATGAGGTCCTTGTGGATCGCCGCCGCCGCGCCCGCGTCGACGCCCCAGGTCGGCTGCGCGACGACGAGCAGGCGCGGGTTCTGCATGATCTCGCGCCCGACGATGAACTTCTGCAGATTGCCGCCCGAAAGGCTGCGCGCCGCCGCCTGCGGCCCGGTCGCGGCGACGTGGAAGGTCTTGATCACGGTTTCCGCGAAGCTGCGCGCGCGGCCGAAGCGGATCAGGCCGCGGCTGAGCATTCCGGCGGCGCGGTGGGCGGAGAGCAGGGCGTTGTCGGCGAGCGACATGTCCGGCACCGCGCCGCGCCCGAGGCGCTCCTCGGGGACGAAGCCCATGCCGCGGTCGCGGCGGCGGCGCGGCCCCATCTGGCCGACCGCCTCGCCGTCGATGCGCACCGCCTCGGGCACCGCCACCAGGGTCTCGCCCGACAGCGTGCCGAGGAGTTCGGCCTGGCCGTTGCCCGCGACGCCCGCGATGCCGAAGATCTCGCCCGCGCGCACGGTGAAGGAAATGTCGGAAAGCGGCGTCGCGAACGGCACCAGCGGCGCGAGCGACAGGCGGTCGACGACGAGGCGCGCCGCGCCCGCGGTGCCCGCGCCCTCCTCGCGCACCGGCGGCGCAAGGTCCGCGCCGATCATCAGGCGCGCGAGCGACGCCGGGGTCTCCTCGCGCGGGTCGCAACTGCCCGCGAGGCGGCCGCCGCGCAGCACCGTCGCGGCTTCGCACAGCACGCGGATTTCGGCGAGCTTGTGGGAGATGTAGAGAATGCTGCGGCCCTCGGCGACGAGACGGCGCAGGGTCTCGAACAGCGCCTCGGCCTCCTGCGGGGTGAGCACCGAGGTCGGCTCGTCCATGATCAGGAGCTTGGGGTCCTGCAACAGGCAGCGGACGATCTCGACGCGCTGGCGCTCGCCCACCGAAAGGTCGGCGACGCGGCGGTCGGGGTCGAGCGCGAGGCCGTAGCGCGCCGAAACCTCGGCGATCCGCCGCCCGAGCTCGGGCAGCGGCGCGGGGTCGCCGGTGCCGAGCGCGACGTTCTCGGTCACCGTCATCGATTCGAACAGCGAAAAATGCTGGAACACCATGCCGATGCCGAGGCGGCGCGCGGCGGCCGGGCTGTCGATCCGCACCGGCTTGCCTTCCCAGAGGATTTCCCCGGCATCGGCCTGGAGCACGCCGTAGACGATCTTCACCAGGGTCGACTTGCCCGCGCCGTTCTCGCCGAGCAGGGCGTGGCATTCGCCCGGCATCACCGTGAGGTCGATGCCGTCGTTGGCGAGGCAGCCGGGATAGCGCTTGGTGATCCCTCTCAGCGCGAGGCGCGGCTCGGAAGGGACGGACGGAGAGGCGCTCAAACGGTGATCCCTTGGTTTGCGGTTGCCGGTCGGCACACTTCGTCGGAATATGGGTCCGGTGCCGCTGAAGCAGGTATTACACCATGCACGTTCTGGTTTTCCAGCATATCGACGTCGAACATCCCGGATCGTTCCGCGACCTGATGGCCGAGGACGGCGCAACCTGGGATACGGTGGAGTGGGACGTCGGCGAAACCCCGCCGGATCCCGAGGGCTACGACCTCCTGATGGTGATGGGCGGGCCAATGGACGTGTGGGAGGACGGGCGCCTCCCCTGGCTCGCCGCCGAGAAGGCCTACATCCGCCGCTGGGTGCGCGAGCTCGAAAAACCCTACCTCGGCCTCTGCCTCGGCCACCAGCTCCTCGCCGCCGCGCTCGGCGCGCCGGTCGGGCCGATGGCGGTGCCCGAAGTCGGCCTCACCGCCGTGATGCCGACGCCCGCGGGCGCGGCGGACCCGGTGCTGCGCCACCTCGCCGCGCCGATCCTCTGCCTGCAATGGCACGGCTCCGAGGTCAAGGCGGTGCCCGAGGGCGGCGTGGCGCTCGCCGCCAACCCCGCCTGCGCGATCCAGGCGATGCGCGTCGGCGCCAAGGCCTACGGCTTCCAGTACCACGTCGAGGTCACCCCCGACACCGTGCCCGAGTGGAGTTGCGTGCCCGAATACGCGCGCTCGCTCGAAGCCACCCTGGGCGCCGACGGCGCCGCCGAATTCGCCGCCGCGACCGAGGCGGCCCTCCCCGAACTCACCGCCGGCGCGCTCGGCTTCTGGCGCGCCTACACCGCCGCGGTCGGCCTGCGCGCGGCGGCGTAAAAAAAGCGGCGGCTTCCGGAGAAGCCGCCGTTGAGTCTGTCGGGATGGGCAACGGCCGAACATGTCGCCCGCTCCCGCCTTCTACGATGGGGAAAACTCCGTCGCGGTCTCCCGCGCCGGAAACACCTTGACCAACGGACACGCGCTGCGCGCGACCTGCGCGCAGCGAAACCTGCGGAACTTGCCGAAACGGAAAAGACAAATGCGTCGCATCGGGACCGCCCGCAATTCGTGACCACCACTTCCGAAGCGTCACAAACGGAATCCCGCGCCATGGGCAACTCCCGACCCACGGACATGACGCATACGACGGCAGGTCTCCTGGCTCGCGGGTCTCTGCCTCCGATCCTCCTTCCCAGGGGTCACTCCCCCAGTGGATCGCGGATCGAGGCTCGCCGCTGACAGTTGCGGGTACAGCGCCGGATTCGCACCGGCTTCCCTTTTCGACCCCCATACGGGGGACCGTCGCATAGCCGCGGAGTGTAGCTCCGGAGCACGGCAAGTCAAGTCTCGTTTTCGGAAATACCCGACTGATCCACTTTGCAATTTGCAATTCATAACGCGTCTGCGGCGTTCCCGGCGCGCGCTTCCGCGCCCCGCTCCGCACCCTTCCGGAGCCCATGATTTACGGATTTTTCATTATCTTTCATAACACTCGGTCTTGCGTGCGAACGATTCGCAGAATTCGGCATGAGGCTTGCGGATGGATAGACGTAAAACCCCGTGTCATGAGAGGGATGTCATCATGTCCACCTTCGCCGCCCGCATCGCCGAGATTTCGACCCACCTCGATGGCGGCCTGGAAAGCGTCCGCACCGCCGAGGCCGCCACCCGCGGCGCCAACGCCGGTCTCGGCCGCGCCGCCGGGAACCTCGCCTCCGGTTCCGAGCGCATCGCCCGCGCGCTCGCCAGCATGGCCGAAAGCGCCACCCGCTTGCGCGCCGCCGAGGCCCGCCTGAGCTTCGAGAGCGCGCGCCTCAAGCGGTCGAGCAAGAACATCCGCGAGGGGCTCGACCGCCTCGGCGAGGCGGGCGCGATGCTCGAACGCCGCGCCCAGACCGCCCGCGCGGTGGCCGAAACCGCCGACCGCACCGCCACCCTGATCACCGCGATCGAGACCGCATCCGCGCGCGGCGAGGCGATCGACCACCTGCTCGCCGCCGGCCGCGACATCGCCGGGCAGGCCGGAACCCTGCGCCGCGCCCGCTGAGCGCACGCAGCACGAAAAGATCCGGGGTGCACGCCCCACGAGGAGAGACGCCATGAGCCTGAAATCCACCTTCAACAACCTGCCCATCGGCCGCAAACTCGCGCTGATCGTCGTCGTGAGCTCGCTCGGCCTCGTCGCCACCGTGGCGCAGAACGTCTGGGACTACCGCCGCACCCTGGTCAACGAGCGCAAGACCGAGCTCGCCGGGCTGGTCGACACCGCGCTTTCGTCGATCGACCGCAACGCCGAACTCTGGAAAACCGGCAAGCTCAACGAGGCCGACGCCCGCGCCGAGGCGATGGCCGACCTCGCGGCGCTGCGCTACGGCATCGACGGCTACTTCTGGGTGCAGGACAAGGATGCGCGCATCGTCATGCATCCGATCAAGCCCGAGCTCGACGGCAAGGACCTCTCGGGCTTCACCGACGCCGACGGCAAACACATCTTCACCGAGTTCGCCAAGGCGGTGAACACCCCCGAGCGCGCCGGCTACGTCGGCTACGTGTGGCCGCTGCCGGGCACCGAGAAGCCGGTGCCGAAGCTCTCCTACGTCGCCGCCTCCAAGCACTGGAACCTGATCGTCGGCTCGGGCGTCTACGTCGACCGCATCGACGCGATGGTCGCGGAAAAGGCGGTGGTGGTCGGCGGTATCGGCCTCGCCGTACTGATCGCGGTCGCGGGCGTCGCCGCCCTGATCGCCCGTGCCGTCACCCGCCCGGTCAACGCCCTCACCGCCACCACCACCGCGCTCGCAGGAGGCAATCTCGACGTGACCGTCGGCGCGACCGAGCGCAAGGACGAGGTCGGCGCGATGGCGCGCGCCCTCGAAGTGTTCAAGACCAGCCTGATCGACGCCAAGAGCCGCGACGCGGAAAACCGCCGCAAGATCGAGGAAGAGCGCCGCAAGACCCTGCACGAGCTCGCCGACACGCTCGAAAGCGAGGTGATGGGAATCCTCGAAGGCGTGACCACCTCCGCCGCGACGATGCGCACCTCCGCCGACGCGATGACGAGCGCCGCCGAGCAGACCTCCGAGCAGACCACCGTGGTCGCGGGCGCGGCGACCCAGGCGTCGCAGAACGTCCAGAACGTCGCCGCCGCGTCGGAAGAGCTCTACGCCGCGATCGCCGAGATCGCCCG
>QKGW01000464.1 GCA_003250275.1 Alphaproteobacteria bacterium | reverse complement strand
GAACCCATGCCGGTGAGGATCACCGCGAGCGCGCGGCGTCCGTACACCTTCGCCACCGAGCGCATCATCGGATCGACGGCGGGCTTGCAGAAGTTCTCCGGCGGCGCGTCGAGGATGCGGATCACCGTTTCCACGCCCTTGCTCTCCACGACGAGGTGGAAGCCGCCCGGCGCGATGTAGACGTTGCCGCCCTTGAGCGGCTCGCCGTCCTGCCCTTCCTTCGCCGGCCAGCCGGTGACGCGGGTAATGTGCTCCGCGAGGATGGTGGTGAAGGTGGCGGGCATGTGCTGAGTGATGATGATCGGCTGCTTGATCCCGCCGCCCTGGCGCATGTCGCCGAGCACCTTGAACAGCGCCTGCGGCCCGCCGGTGGAACTGCCGATGGCGATGAGGTCGGGCGTGTCGATCTTGCCCTGGCGCAGCTTCGGCGGCGCGGACGGGGTGAGCAGCGACGAGCGGACCGGCGCGGCGGCTCCCGGAGCAGCGCCGGGGCGCTGGAACGGCACGCGCGCGGACGGCGGCGGCATGGCTCCCGGACGCGCGGGCTGGGCCGCCGGGCGGCGGCCGCTGCGGCGGAGCGAATCGCCGAGCGCCTTGACCTTGTCGAGCAGCTCGCGCTTGAAGTCCACGCCGCCGGTCATTTCGCGGGTGGCGGTGGGCTTGGGGATGTAGTCGATCGCGCCGAGTTCGAGCGCGCGGAGCGAGATGTCCGCGTTGTGCAGGGTCAGCGTCGAGGCCATGATGACCTTGAGGTCAGGCCGCTTCTTCAGCATCAGCGGCAGGGCGGTCATGCCGTCCATCACCGGCATTTCGATGTCGAGCAGCACCACCTCGATGTCGTAGCGGTCGAGCGCCTTCACCGCGGCCTCGCCGTTCGGCACCGACGTCACCACCTGCACGTCCGGCGCGTCCTCGAGCATCCGGGTGATCAATCCGCGCACCACGGCCGAATCGTCGACGATCATCATCCGGATCGGATCGGATGCCGCCGTACCCCGCACACCGCTTACAGACGAACCGCTATCCGACAACCCGCGTTCTCCACTGACATTGTTCCGAACCCTACGCCTCAAGCGCCGCTCACGCGGACGGCAACAGCCCGACCTGCTCGAACTTCGCCTGGATGATCTCGCCGTCGAACGGCTTCATGATGTACTCGCTCGCACCCGCGGCGATCGCCTGCTGGATGTGCTGGATGTCGTTCTCGGTGGTGCAGAACACCACGACCGGCTTGTCGCCGTCGGGCAACTTGCGCAGTTCGACGAGAAACTCGATGCCGTTCATCACCGGCATGTTCCAGTCGAGCAGCACGGCCTCGGGCAGCTGCGTCTTGCAGTAGTCGAGCGCCTTCGCGCCGTCTTCCGCCTCGGCGGTCTGGAAGCCGAGTTCCTGCAGGATCTTGCGCGCCACCATACGAATCACTTTTGAATCGTCGACAATCAGGCAGGTCTTCATGGATGGGGTTCCGGCCTCAGGGATTAAGGGAAAGTTTGAGGATCGCTTCGAACGTCAACGCGCGCACGATGGTAGCACATGCGGCATTGAAAGGTGTGGGAATTCCCGGACGGGGGCGGCGCGCCGCCCCGTCCGGGAGGCACTCACACGTCGGCCAACGCCGAGGTCCGCCCGACCAGCCCCTTCAACACCTGCATCACCGCCTCGCGGTCGAACTTGACGACATAGTCGTCGAAGCCCGCGTCGCGGCCTTCCTCGAAGTCGCGGTCGGTCGCGTGCGAGGAGAGCGCGATCATCGGCGTCGACGCCCAGCGCGCGTCCTCGCGCACCGCGCGGGCGAACGAGAAGCCGTCCATGCCGGGCATCTCGATGTCGGAGATGATCGCGTCGAACACCTCGCCCTTGTCGCGCAGCGCGAGCGCCTTGTCGGCGGAATCCACCGCCACCACCGCGTAACCGTTCACCGACAGCAGCGGCGAGAGCAGGTTGCGGAAGAACGCGCTGTCGTCGACGAACAACACGCGGGTCACACCGTTGCCCTCGGCATCGAACGCGACCTTGTCGTCGCGGCCGAACCAGTCGCCGAAGGCGCGGGTCAGGTAGTGGCCGGTGTCGATCACCTCGGTCGCCTTGCCGGCGATCACCGCGGTGCCGATCAGGCCCGGCTGCTCGACCTGCAGCTCCATCTTGAGGCGGTCCTCGACGATGTCGACGATCTCCTCGACGAGCAGGCCCATCGAACGGTCGCGGTCGGTGAACACCAGCACCGGCTGACGCCCGTCCTTGGTGATGCGGAAGTCCTCGGAGACGCCGATCAGCGGCATCAGCTGGCCGCGGTACTGCACCACCGGCTTGCCGTAGGAGTACTCGATGGTCTCGGTCTCGATCTCTTCGAGGCGCGCCACCAGGGCGAGCGGCACCGCCTTGAGGTCGTCCGCGCTGCTGCGGAAGATCAGCAGCGAGATGCGGTCCTCGCCCGCGGCGGCGGCGGCGTGCACCGCTTCCTCCTTGGCGTGGTCGGCACCCATCGCAACCTCGCCGGTGGCGGAGGCGATGCCGTTGGGATCGAGGATCATGATCACCGAGCCGTCGCCGAGGATGGTGTTGCCGGAGAACATCGAGATGTGGCGCAGGATCGGCGCCACCGGCTTGACCACGATTTCCTCGGTGTCGAACACCCGGTCGACGATGATGCCGAAGGTGTAGGTGCCGACCTGCGAGACAACGATGAAGATCTCCTCGTCCTCGGTGCGCTCGCGCTCGCCGAGGCGGAGAAGATCGGAGAGATTGACGAGCGGCAGCAGCCGGTCGCGCAGGCGCAGCACCGGCGCCTGATTGATGGTTTCGAGCTGATGCTCGGAGTTGGCGGTGACGCGCACCAGCTCGACCACCGAAATCTGCGGGATCGCGAAGCGCTCCTTGGCGCACTCGACGATCAGCGCCGAGACGATCGCCAAGGTGAGCGGGATCTTGATCACGAAGGTGGTGCCGCGGCCCTGCTGGGTCTTGAGCTCGATGGTGCCGCCGATCTTCTCGATGTTGGTGCGCACCACGTCCATGCCGACGCCGCGGCCGGACACCGAGGTGACCTGCTGCGCGGTCGAGAACCCGGCGCGGAAGATGAACTGGCTGACCTGCTGGTCGGTCATGCCGTCGATCTCGCCTTCGGTGGCGAGGCCGTTTTCGAGCACCTTCTGACGGATGCGGTCGATGTTGAGGCCCTTACCGTCGTCGGCGATCTCGATGATGATGTGGCCGCCCTCGTGGTAGGCGTTGAGCGAGATCACGCCGACCTCGGGCTTGCCCGCCATCATCCGGTCGGCGGGCATTTCGAGGCCGTGATCCGCCGAGTTGCGCACCATGTGGGTGAGCGGGTCCTTGATCAGCTCCAGCACCTGGCGGTCGAGTTCGGTCTCGGCGCCGTACATCTGAAGATCGATCTTCTTGTGGGTTTCGAGCGCGAGATCGCGGACGATGCGCGGCAGTTTCGCCCAGGCGTTGCCGATCGGCTGCATCCGCGTCTTCATCACCCCTTCCTGAAGGTCGGTGGTGATGTGCGAGAGGCGCTGCAGAGGTGCTGCGAATTCCGAATCGTCGCGGCCGCGGACCATCTGGAGCAGCTGGTTGCGGGTCAGCACCAGCTCGGACACCAGGGTCATCAGGTTTTCGAGCAAGTCGACGTTGACGCGGATCGACTGGTTGGCGACCGAGCTTTCCTTCGGCGCTTCGCCCGTGGCGACCGGGGCCGGGGTCGGCGCGACGGTGGCGGGCGGCGCCGGCGGCGCGGCGGGCGGAGCGGCGGCGGGTGCCTCGGCCTGCGGTGCGTCGGCGGTGCGTTCGGCGGCCATCTCGGCGGCCATTTCGGCCTCGGTGGCGGCGCGCGCGCCCGAAGCCTGCGCGGCGGCGACCTCGGCGAGGAGATCGGCGGCGACCGGGAAGCCCTGCTCGCTCAGCACCGGACCGCTGCTCGGGGCGGCGGGCGCGGGTTCGGGCGCAGCGGGCGCGGCCTCGGGAGCCTCACCGCCGGCGGCGACGAGGTTGAGGCGCTCGATCAGGTCCTTATCGTCGCCCGGAGGCTCGGTCTCGTTGGCCTCGATGTAGGCGAGGCTCTCCTTGATCCGGTCGATCGACTGAAGGATCAGCGTCACCGACGAGGGCGACACGGTCAACTCGCCGTTGCGGAACATGCCGAGCACGTTCTCGCCCGCGTGCGCCAGGGTTTCGAGCCGCGGCAGCCCGAGGAAGCCGCAGGTCCCCTTGATCGTGTGCACCAGCCGGAAAATGTTGGAAAGGATGGCGGTGTCGTTGGGATTGCGTTCGAGATTGACCAGTTCGACGTCGAGCGTCGCCAAACTCTCGGACGTCTCGGTCAGAAACTCGCTCAGCAGATCGTCCATTCTTCCTCTCCAGAGCCTTAACGCGAAAATACCGGACGGGGGACGCACGGCACGGGATCTTTCCACCCCGGCAAACGCCCCGACTCCCAGGCGGCCAGTATGCCGTTACGAAGCCACAATGAAAAGGCAATTGTCGGCGGTTAGTCCGGAAGCAGGTCTAAAGAGACGCCGAAACTCTCGCCCTCCTGCCACACGCGCACCCCGCATCCGAGCGCCGCGGCCCGCACCGAGAGCAGCGCGCCCGCCACCGCGTGGGGATCGGCGGCGCGTGCCTCGATCGCCGCGCGGGCGACGTCGGAGAGTTGGGCGCGGCGTCCGGTGGCGTGCAGCTGAGGCAGTCCGGCGCGTGCCTCGACCGCGATGCGGCCGCCGAACGGCAGGCCGTCGGCGCCGATCATCACCAGGGTGAGGGCGAGCCGCCAATGCTCGGGAGAGGCGAGTTCGTCGGGGAACGCGCCGAGTTCGTAGACGCGGTTGGCGTCGCCCAGGCGCGCGAGGTAGCCGCGCGCCACCGCCTCGGCCATGCCGCCG
>QKGW01000257.1 GCA_003250275.1 Alphaproteobacteria bacterium | reverse complement strand
CACCAGATGCGTCACCACCGCGACGCCGGCGATGAGCGCGAGCGCGAGCAGGTATGCGAACGTCGCGCGCCGAAATCCGCGTGCTTCCCCAAGCGTGTCGTGCATCGATGTTCTCGCGCGCCAAGCGACGGCGCACGCCCTCCAGGAGCCGTCAAGGGCGGAGAAAGTACGCGGATTTTATGGGGATTGCCAGGAATAACCGGTTACGCTCACCGGTCGCCGAAAGCGAGGCGCGCGCCGAGCAGGGCGAACACCCCGGCGAAGCCGCGCTTGAGCCACGCCATCAGACGCGGGGACTCCAGCACGCGGCGGCGCGCGGCGGCGGCGGCGCAGCCGTAGACGACGAACACCGCGAAGGTCATCGCCATGAACACCGCGCCGAGCATCGCCATCTGGCGCGTCGCCTCTCCCGCGGCGGGGTCGACGAACTGCGGCAGGAAGGCGAAGAAGAACACCGTGAGCTTGGGATTGAGGAGGTTGATCGCGATCGCGTGGACGATCCGCCGCCCCACCGGACGCTCGGCCGCGAGCGCCGGCAGCGGCGCCTCGGCGTCGCGCCACAGGCACCACGCGAGCCACGCGAGGTAAACCGCGCCCGCGATCCGAAGCGCCTGATACGCCGCCGCGCCCGCGTGCAGCACCGCGGCGAGGCCAACGAGGCTCGCGGCGATGTGCGGGACGATCCCCAGGGTGCAGCCGAACGCGGCGACGACCGCGGCGCGCCGCCCCGAAATCAGCCCGCAGGAAACGGTGTAGAGCACCCCGGTGCCGGGCATCAGCACGACGACCAGGGCGGTGAGCAGGAACGGCAACGTGACCACGGAAGATCTCCTCAGTTGCGCGGCGGGCGCCGTCGATAGGCGAGCGCTTCCGCGATATGGGGGCGGGCGACGGTTTCGTCACCGGCGAGATCGGCGATGGTGCGCGCGACCTTGATGACGCGGTGATAGCCGCGCGCGGAGAGCTTCAGCTTGGCGGCGGCCTCGGCGAGAAAGGCGCGGTCGGCCGCGGCGAGCGGCACCAGATCGTCGAGCGCGCGGCCTTCGAGATCGGCATTGCAGCGCAGCCCCGGATGCGCCGCGAGACGGGCGGCCTGGCGCGCCCGCGCGGCGGCGACGCGCGCGGCGACGGTCGCGGTCGCCTCGCCGGGCGAGAGGCCGTCGAGTTCCCACGGATCGACGCGGGCGACCTCGACGTGGAGGTCGATGCGGTCGAGGAACGGTCCCGAAATGCTGTTCTGGTAGTCCTCGGCGCACGCGGGCGCGCGGCGGCAGGCGAGGGCGGGGTCGTCGAGGTGGCCGCAGCGGCACGGGTTCATCGCGCCGATCAGCTGCACCCGCGCGGGGTAGGTGACATGACGGTTGGCGCGCGCCACCGCGACGGTGCCGCTCTCGAGCGGCTGGCGCAGGCTTTCGAGCACCGCGCGCGGGAACTCCGGCAGTTCGTCGAGGAACAGCACGCCATGGTGCGCGAGCGAGACCTCGCCGGGCCGCGCGCGCAGGCCGCCGCCGACCATCGCCGCGGTCGAACACGAGTGGTGCGGCGCGCGGAACGGGCGCTCGCGCACCAGCCCGCCTTCCGCGAGTTCGCCCGCGACCGAATGGATCATCGAGACTTCCAGAGCCTCGGCGGCGGCGAGCGGCGGCAGCAGGCCGGGCAGACGCCGCGCGAGCATCGATTTGCCCGCGCCGGGCGGGCCGGTCATCAGCAAGTTGTGGCCGCCCGCGGCGGCGATTTCGAGGGCGCGGCGCGCGCTTTCCTGCCCTTTCACATCGGCCATGTCGGGGCGCGGCGCGGCGGGTGGCGGATCGCCCGGGCGGGCCGGGGCGAGCAGCGCCTCGCCCTTGAGGAAGCCGATCGCCTGCAGCAGGTCGGCGACCGCGAAGGTGTCGCCGCCGCCCGCCCACGCCGCCTCGGACCCCTGCGCCGACGGGCAGATCAGGCCGCGCTCGTGCGCGTGCGCCGAGATTGCCGCGGGCAGCACGCCGTTCACCGCGCTGATCCGGCCGTCGAGGGCGAGTTCGCCCATCACCGTGTAGCCGAGAATCTCCTCGCGCGGCACCAGATCCATCGCCGCGAGGATGCCGAGGGCGATCGGCAGGTCGAAGTGGCTGCCCTCTTTGAGCACGTCGGCGGGCGCGAGGTTGACGGTGATGCGCTTGGGCGGCAGCCCGAGCCCGATCGCGACGAGCGCGGCGCGCACCCGCTCGCGGCTCTCCGCCACCGCCTTGTCGGGGAGGCCGACGACGGCAAACGCGGGCAGCCCGTTCGCGATCTGGACCTGGACCTCGACCGGACAGACGTCGATGCCCGAAAACGCCACCGTGTGCACCAGCGCGACCACGCCATCCCCCACCAGGCTTGCTCCCCTGGGTTTCACCAGAGCACCCGATTCCCGCCAAGGTCAAGCGATGAAACGCGAAAGCCCACGCGGGAAATTTTCGCCGACAGCGCTATCCCGCACGCCGAGGAACGGCCTATGCTGAGCACATCGGACTCTGGGCGGAGATCGCGTAATGACGCTACGACTTGCCGTGGTTGCGATCCTGAGTGTCCTCGTTCTCGGCGGGAGCGAGGCTGGTGCAAACGTCGTTCCGGATGCGCGTGGCGCAGCCGGCCTCTTCGAGCACGGCGGCGGTTGCCGCAAGAACTCTCCGCCGGGCCGCTGCTGCCACATGGATCATTCGACCGGCGTCGTCCACTGCCACTAGCGCAACTTGCGGTGCGCTCCATCTTGTCGCTCATATTCCCCCTCTCCATGTGCAGATTTTCTGCGGCACGGGGAGAGCGGGAATGCTCAAGGAATTTCAGAAGTTCGCGATGCGCGGCAATGTCGTCGACATGGCGGTCGGCATCATCATCGGCGGCGCGTTCGGCACCATCGTCAAGAGCTTGGTGGCGGACATCATCATGCCGCCGATCGGCCTCGCCCTCGGCAACGTCGATTTCTCCAACCTGTTCGTCGTGCTGAAGGATGGTGCGACGGCGCCGGGGCCCTACGCCAGCCTCGACGCGGCGCAGAAGGCGGGCGCGGTGACGCTCAACTTCGGCCTGTTCGGCAACGCGCTGATCAGCTTCCTGATCGTCGCCTTCGCGGTGTTCCTGCTGGTGAAGGGGGTCAACAACCTCAAGGAACGCGTCGACCCCACGGTCGAGGCCGCGCCGACCGAGAAGGACTGCCCGTTCTGCTGCACCAAGATTCCGCTCGCCGCGACGCGCTGCCCGCACTGCACCAGCGCGCTCGGCGAAGCCGACAAGGCGGCCTAGCGGGTCGCCGCGAACTTCCGCTCGATCGCATCCCAGATCGGCGCGGCGAGATTGACCCCGTCGAACCGGGCGATCTCCTGCAACCCGGTCGGCGAGGTGACGTTGATTTCGGTGACGTAGTCGCCGATCACGTCGATGCCGACGAAGAGCAGGCCGCGCGCGCGCAGCTCCGGCCCGATGCGCTCGCAGATCTCGCGGTCGCGGTCGGTGAGGGCGCTCGCCACCGCGGCGCCGCCGACGTGCATGTTCGAGCGCGCGTCGCCCGCCTGGGGCACGCGGTTGAGCGCGCCCATCGGCTCGCCGTCGATCAGGATCACCCGCTTGTCGCCCGCGCGCACGGCGGGGATGTAGGCCTGCACCATCAAGGGCTCGGCGCTCTGGGCGAAGAACATGTCGAGCAGCGAGCCGAGGTTGTCGTCGTCGGGGCGGAGGTGGAACACCCCCGCGCCGCCCGCGCCGAACAGCGGCTTGACCACGATGTCGCGGTGACGGTCGCGGAACGCGCGGATCTCGGCGCGGTCGGCGGTCACCACCGTCGGCGGCATCAGGTCGGGGAAGCGGGTCACCAGCAGCTTCTCGGGCGCATTGCGCACCCCGGCGGGGTCGTTCACCACCAGCGTGCGCGGATGGATGGTTTCGAGAATGTGGGTGGTGGTGATGTAGGCGAGGTCGAACGGCGGGTCCTGGCGCAACAGCACCACCGAGAACCGCGCGAGATCGACGGTGGCGCGCGCGCCGAGGCGCGCCGGCGCATCCTTGACGCGCTGGACCTCGATCGGATGGCCGGTCACGCGCACCGCGCCGTCCTCGAGCGCGAGCGTGCTCGGCAGGTAGTGGAACAGCGCGTGGCCGCGGCGCTGCGCCTCCTCGGCGAGAAAGAAGGTCGAATCCGCGTCGATGTTGACGGTTTCGAGCGGATCCATCTGCAAGGCGACGGAAAGCTGCATGATCGGTCTCCGGAGTTCCAACCCGCTCCAAGGGATAGGCGATTTGTCCCGGAGCCGCCACCGCGTTTTCGCACCGGGCGCGACGATGTGCGGCGGACGAACCCGCGTCGTCAAGGATTGGAGTCGAAACGATTTGGAAAAAGCCAAGGGTCCGCAAGAGCACACCGTGTGAAACGTGCTGGCAATACAGCGGCTTTGCACATATCCTCCGGTCCAAGAAAAGCGAAGCGGCAGGGAAGCGTGAACGTCGACCGCCGTCGTGACGACAGAGGGTGCCGATGGCAAGAGATGGGTCCATACCCGCTCACGAGGGCGACGAGGTTCTGCTGCAACTCCTGGATCGCGACGGACGGATCCTCGGGGTCAACCCGGCGTGGACGTCCGCCCTCGGGTTCTCCGCCGCGGACTGCATCGGCCGCCCGGCGCGCGAATTCGTCGAACCCGCCGACGCGCCCGGGTTGGAAACCTTCCTCGCCGGTCTCGCAATGCCCGGCGCGTCGCCCTACCACCACGTCGCGCTGCGCGCCGCCGGCGGCGCGGCGATCAGCGCGGTGATCACCGGCCGCATTCTTGAGGACGGCAGCGTCGCCTGCGAGATCTGGACCCTCGAAGGCCTCGCGCGGACGATGGAGCGCGCCCGCCGCCAGGGTGCGCGCGACCGCGCCGAGGCGGCGGTGATGCGCACGATCTCCGCGGTCACCGACCTCCTCGCGCGCACCCGCAGCGTCGCC
>QKGW01000479.1 GCA_003250275.1 Alphaproteobacteria bacterium | reverse complement strand
TCTCGCCGCGCGCACCGCTGGGCGGGTGGCGATCTATCGCCTCGGCGTCGGTGAGCTTGTCGACCTCCACCCGGCGGTCGACGCCGCGATCGAGGCGCTGCGCCTGCCGCTGCCGCCGTTCGCGGGGATCGGCATGGATGTCCCGCGGGTGATGGGCATCGTCAACGTCACGCCCGACAGCTTCTCCGACGGCGGCGACCGCTTCGACGCGGCGACCGCGATCGCCGATGGCCTCGCGATGGTCGAGGCAGGCGCGGAGATCATCGACGTCGGCGGCGAATCCACCCGCCCCGGCGCGCCTCTGGTGCCGCCCGAGGAGGAAATCCGCCGGGTACGGCCGGTGGTGCGCGGCCTCGCGGAAAAGGGCGTGTGCGTCTCCGTCGACACCCGCAACGCCGCGACGATGGCGGCGGCGATCGAAGCGGGCGCGAAGATCGTCAACGACATCACCGCGCTCGAAGGCGACCCCGACGCGATGCGCGTGGTGCGCGAATCCGATGCCGCCGTGGTGCTGATGCACATGCAGGGCGAACCCGGCACGATGCAGGCCGCGCCGGTCTACGACAACGCGCCGTTCGAGGTGTTCGATTACCTCGAAGCGCGGGTGAACGCCTGCCTCGCCGCGGGCATCGACAAGTCGCGGCTGTGCGTCGATCCGGGCATCGGTTTCGGCAAGACCCTCGACCACAATCTCGCGATTTTGCGCTGGCTCGCGGTCTACCGCACCCTCGGCGTGCCGGTGCTGCTCGGCGTCTCGCGCAAGAGCATGATCGCCGCGGTGGTGGGCGACACTCCGCCGAAGGCGCGGGTGCCCGGTTCGCTCGCGCTCGCGCTCGGCGGCGCGCGCGTCGGCGCGAACATTCTCCGCGTCCACGACGTCGCCGAGACGGTTCAGGCGCTCGCGTTGCAGACCGCGGTGGAAGACACCGAATAAGCGGAATTCCTTTCCCGCCGACGCGCGATGTTCTAGGCTCTGACCCCTGGTTTTTCGCGAGGGTAGGGTTGGAATGACGGCAAGACGACTGTTTGGTACCGATGGCGTGCGCGGGCTCGCCAACATCGAGCCGATGACCGCGCTGACCGCCCTCAAGATCGGCATGGCCGCCGGGCGGATGTTCCAGCGCGGCGAGTATCGCCACACCGTGGTGATCGGCAAGGACACCCGGCTTTCCTGCTACATGCTCGAACAGGCGCTCACCGCCGGGTTCACCTCGGTGGGGATGGATGTGCTGCTGCTCGGGCCGCTGCCGACCCCGGCGATCGCCAAGCTCACCCGCAGTATGCGCGCCGACCTCGGGGTGATGATCTCCGCCTCGCACAATCCCTTCGAGGACAACGGCATCAAGCTCTTCGGGCCGGACGGCTTCAAGCTCTCCGACGATACCGAGATGCGCATCGAGGAGATGGTGACGGAGGGCGTCGAACTCGTCGATTCGAAGCGGCTCGGCCGCGTCCGCCGCCTCGACGACGCCTCGGGCCGCTACATCGAATACGTGAAGAGCACCTTCCCCTCGGGCCGCCGTCTCGACGGCCTCAAGATCGTGCTCGATTGCGCCAACGGCGCCGCCTACAAGGTCGCGCCGACGGTGCTGTGGGAACTCGGGGCCGAGGTCGTGCCGATGGCGGTGACGCCCGACGGCACCAACATCAACGCCAAGTGCGGCGCAACCCAGCCGCAGGCGCTGACCGAGGCGGTGGTGACCCATGGCGCGGACCTCGGCATCGCGCTCGACGGCGACGCCGACCGCGTGGTGATGTGCGACGAGCGCGGTCTCGTCGTCGACGGCGACCAGGTGCTCGGCCTCGTCGGGCGCAAGTGGGCGGAGAGCGGCGAACTCGAAGGCGGCGGCATCGTCGCCACGGTGATGTCGAACCTTGGGCTCGAACGTTTCCTCGCGCAGCGCAAGCTCCATGTCCGCCGCACCCAGGTGGGTGACCGCTACGTCGTCGAGACGATGCGCGACCAGGGCTACAACCTCGGCGGCGAGCAGTCCGGCCACGTCATCCTCGGCAACCATTCGACCACCGGCGACGGTCTCGCCGCGGCGCTCCAGGTGCTCGCGGCGCTGGTCGAGGAGGGCGGGCTCGCGAGCGAGGTGCTGCACGTCTTCGACCCGCTGCCGCAGGTGCTCAAGAACGTCCGCTTCCCTTCCCGCGACGTCGCCAAGACGGTGATGGCGCGCCCCGAGGTGGTCGAGGTGATCGCCGAGGCGGAAGGCCGCCTCGAGGGCGGCGGGCGGCTGCTGATCCGCTCCTCCGGCACCGAGCCGCTGATCCGGGTGATGGCGGAAGGCGAGGACGAGGGGGAAATCCGTAAAATCGTCGATTGGGTATGCGCCCGCCTCGAGGCGCAGATGGGGTAGCCGCGATGCAGGGACGGGTATTGATCGTTGCCGGGTCGGATTCCGGCGGCGGCGCGGGGATTCAGGCCGACATCAAGGCGGTGACCGCGCTCAACGGCTTTGCGATGACCGCGATCACCGCGCTGACCGCGCAGAACACCCTCGGCGTGCACGGTATCCACGCGGTGCCGGTCGACTTCATCCGCCGGCAGATCGAGGTGGTGCTCGAGGACCTCGGCGCCGACGCGATCAAGACCGGGATGCTCGCGACCTCGCCGGTGATCCGCACCGTCGGCGAGGCGCTCGCCGAGCTTGCGCCGAACGTGCCGCTGGTGGTCGATCCGGTGATGGTCGCCAAGGGCGGCTCGCTGCTGCTCGAAACCGAGGCGGTCAAGACCCTGAAGTGGACGTTGCTGCCGCGTGCCACGGTGATCACCCCCAATCTCTACGAGGCCGAGGTGTTGACCGGAATGAAGATCGCGGGCGAGGTCGACATGCTCGCGGCGGCCAAGGAACTCCTCAAGCTCGGCCCCAAGGCGGTGCTGCTCAAGGGCGGGCATCTCCAGGGCGGTCTCGTCGTCGATCTGCTCGTCACCCCCGAGGGCGTGCGGCGTTTCTCCGGCCTCCGCATCGAGACCCGCCACAGCCACGGCACCGGCTGCACCCTCGCCTCGGCGCTCGCCTGCGGCATCGCGCAGGGGCTCGATCTCGCCCGCGCGGTGGAGCGTGCGCGCGAGTACGTGCGTGTCGGGCTCGAAACCGCGCCGGGCTACGGCCACGGTCACGGCCCGCTCAATCACGCACATACGCTCAGGCCGGGCGTCTGAGGCCATGAATCAGCGGGGCTTCAAGTGTTGCTTCCGGACAGGGGTTCGGGGTAAACCACAACGTTTGCCGTCGGCTTGGGCCGCCGGTTGCAGGAATTACAGGGGCGAGTGATGTCGGAACCGGTCAATCGGGCGCTGCTCCCGGCGGGATTGCGGGATGTGCTGCCGGGCGAGGCGGCCTTCGAGGCGACCGTGGTGCAGTCGCTGCTCGCGACGTTTTCGGCGCACGGCTACGACCGGGTGAAGCCGCCGCTGCTCGAATTCGAAGACAGCCTGCTCGCCGGCGTCGGCACCGACCTCGCCGCGCAGACCTTCCGGGTGATGGACCCGGTGACCCAGCGGATGATGGGAATGCGCGCCGACATGACGGTGCAGGCCGCCCGCATCGCCTCCACCCGCCTGTCGCGCGAGCCGCGCCCGCTGCGCCTTTCCTACGCCGGCGACGTGCTGCGGGTGAAGGGTTCGCAGCTCCGCCCTGACCGCCAGTTCATCCAGGCCGGTCTCGAACTGATCGGCTGCGACACGCCGGAGGCCGACGCCGAGGTCATCGTCGTCGCCGCGCGCGCACTCGACGCGATCGGCGTGCGCCACCTCTCGGTCGACCTCACCCTGCCGCCTCTGGTGCCGCTGATCCTCGAAGCCGCCGGTCTCTCGGAAGCCGAGAAGATCGAGGCGCGCCACGCGCTCGACCACAAGGACGCGGCGGAAGTCGCGGCGCTGCCCGCCTCGGTCGCGCCGCTGCTCGGCCGCCTGCTCGACGTCTGCGGGCCGTTCGAGCGCGCCTTCCCGATCCTCGAAAGCCTCGACCTGCCGCCCGCCGCGCGCGCTTGGCAGGAGCGCCTCGGCGCGGTCGCGGCGCGGCTCAAGATGCTCGCGCCCTGCGTCGCGCTCACCGTCGACGCGGTCGAGAACCGCGGCTTCGAGTATCACACCGGCCTCTGCTACACCTTCTTCGCCCAGGGTTGGCGGCATCATCTCGGACGCGGCGGCCGCTACGGCGGCGCCGCGGGACAGGAGCCCGCCACCGGCGCCAGCCTCTATCTCCACTCGCTGATCGGCATCCTGCCCAAGCCCCGCACCGCGCCGCGCGTGCTGGTTCCGCTCGAAGGCGCGGAACCCGCCCGTCTCGACGCCCTGCGGGCCGAGGGATACGTCACCATCGCTGCGGTTTCCACGGCGGCGGACTGGATGGCCGAGGCGATTCGTCTCAACTGCACGCACCTTCTTCAGGATGGCCGGCCGAGCCCGGTCGAAGGCGCGCTTTCCTCAAACGAGCGAGAACATCAATGAGCAATGTCGCGGTTGTCGGCGCCCAGTGGGGCGACGAGGGCAAGGGTAAGGTCGTCGATTGGCTTTCCGAGCGCGCCGACGTGGTGGTGCGTTTCCAGGGTGGGCACAACGCGGGCCATACGCTGGTGATCGACGGCGTGACCTACAAGCTCAGCCTGCTGCCGTCGGGCGTGGTGCGCGGCAAGCGTTCCTTCATCGGCAACGGCGTGGTCGTCGATCCGTGGGCGCTGCTCGACGAGATCGGCCGCATCGCCAAGCAGGGCATCGAGATTTCCCCCGATCTGCTCGCGCTCGCCGACAACGCCAGCCTGATCCTGCCGTTGCACCGCGACCTCGACCAGCTGCGTGAGAACGCCTCGGAAGCCGGCAAGATCGGCACCACCGGGCGCGGCATCGGCCCGGCCTACGAGGACAAGGTGGCGCGCCGCGCGATCCGCGTGTGCGACCTCGCCGATCCCGCCGGTCTCGACGACAAGATCGAGCGCCTGCTCACC
>QKGW01000549.1 GCA_003250275.1 Alphaproteobacteria bacterium | reverse complement strand
GACGCGGTGGACGTGGTTGGCGGTTTCGAGCGAGCGCGCCTCGATCACCTCGCCCAGGGTGGCGACGAGCTCGCGCTGGGTCTCGATGATCTCGCGGTTCATCGCGAGGATGCGGGCGTTGCCGCGGTTGACGAGGCGCTGGCTGCGCAGCGTCGAGACCGCGAGGCCGAGCATCAGCGCGAGCATCGCGATCAGCGCGCCGGCGGGCACGAGGATGTTGCTGTGGCGCTCCCAGACGTCCAGCGGGCGGTTGACGATCTCGGCGTGCTCGTTGATCGCGGCGGTGGCGATGCCGTGTTCGGTGAGGGCGGCGTAGTCGTAGAGGTCGATGTAGCCGGGCTCGTTGGGCGCGGGGATCGCGGCGCCGCCGCCGTCGAGCCAGCGGATCAGCGCGAGCGCCATCTCCTCGCCGAGGTGGTGGCCGTTGATCGTCCGCCCGCCGACCGCACCGCCGCCGATCTCCGACGCCCACGACGCGTACACCGGCGCCGGTCCCGCGGCGGCGAGGCGGCGCGCGATCGCGCCCTCGGGGAAGGCTTGGCCGGCGGCGTCGCGGAAGAACGGCACGAGGTAGACGATCGCCGTCGGCGGCAGCTCCGCGACCTCCGCTTCGAGGTCGTGCACGGTCAGACCGGCGAGGAAATGCAGCTTCAGCGGCAGGTGGGTGAGCGCCGCGTCGTCGCGGATCTCGCGCGAGATCGCCGCGCCGGTGACGGTGGAATCGGCGACGACGTAGACGTCGGTGGCCTTGGGGTTCTGCGCCAGCGCCTGGGCGAGGGTGCCGAAGTGGTCGGCGACCTCGGGCAGCACCGTGACCACCGGCGGCCGGGGCGCGGCGTCGTCGTAGCCGTTGATTCCGCCCGAGACCGTCGGCGCGTCGCCGAAGATCTCGCGCCCGTGCGTCTGCACGAAGCCGTAGGCGGTGTTGTCGGTGGTGATCACGCCGTCGATCCGCGCGCCGCGGTATTTCGAGGCGAGGATCTGCGCGAGTTCGTCGAAGTAGGCGCTCGCCTGCACGTACTTGGAATCGAGGTACTCGATGCGCACGTGCGGCGGGCAGGCGATGCGGCTGAAAGCGTGGGCGATGCCGTCGTTCTCGGCGCGGGTCCAGGAGTAGTCGGGCGCGTAGGAGTGGATCACGAGGAACGTGCGCGCGGGCGGGCACTCCTCGGCCAAGGCCGGGCCGAGTCCCAAGACGGCGAACAGCAATCCTCCCCAAACCCGACTCAACACCGCCATCATCGTCTCGAAAAACCTCGACCGGACCACACGCGAAACGCCCCCGCCATCAAAACCAATGGTGGTGCATTGTATGTAGGTATGCGCGCGCGTCTGTCGAGGCGCGCATACGTCCGCGTGCGCGCGTCTTAGACGCTTTCCAAGCTTCGGTCCAGCGCCGCCGACCACAGCCGCTGGACGTCGCGGGTGCTGCGGTCGGCGGCGCGGTAGAGGCGGATGTCCATTTCCATCGCGTGCTGCGGCGCGCCGGCGTCGACCAGGCGGCCTTCCGCCAGTTCGCGGCGGACCGCGCTTTCGGGCATCCAGGCGATCCCCTGCTGTTCGAGCGCCGCCGCCTTCAGCGCTTCCGACATCGAGTTTTCGTAGCAGAAGTCGAGGCGCGCGCCGAGGTCCTCGCGGGTGACGATCACCTCGACGATGCGGCCGAGGAAGCTGTCGGGCGTGTAGCAGAGGTAGGGCAGCGGCGCTGTGCCCGCGGTGCGGAGGTCGTAGATCGGGTTGCCGTCGCGGTCGGGCGCACACACCGGCAACACCCGGTCGCGCGCGAGGCGCAGCGAGGGGTAGCGGCTGATGTCGACGGCGGTCGGCACGATCGGGTGGGAGTAGCACAGCATCAAGTCGCACGCGCCCGCGATCAGCGCGTCGATGCAGTCGTGCACGTTGGAGGCGGCCATGCGCGTCTTGATCGGGCCGAGGCGTTCCTCGAGTCCCCTGATCCACGCGGGGAAGAACGACAGCGCGAGGGTGTGCAACGCGGCGAAGCCGATCACCGGGCTCTGGTTGAGCGTCCGCCCCTGCGCTTCGGCGCGCGCCTCCTGGAGTTCGCGCACCAGATCCTCGGCGGCGGAGCGGAACGACAGCCCCGCCGGGGTGAGCGTGGCGGGGTAGACGCTGCGGTCGATCAGCCGCGCGCCGACCCACATTTCGAGGTTGCGGATGCGGCGGCTGAACGCCGACTGGGTGACGTTGCGCGCCTCGGCGGCGCGGGAAAAGTTGAGCGTCACCGAGAGGGCGAGAAAGTCCTCGAGCCAATCGAGTTCCATGGCGGGCTCCCCATATTGCTGCACAGATATTAGACAACGTTATTCCGAATTTGCATAGCCGATACCGAATTGGCGTTGGACCCCCGCGCGCCGCCGCTCGCATGGTGGGGTCCGTCATTCGCATGGAGTTTCGCGCTATGTTGGGTGTTTTGGGCGGCATGGGACCGCTCGCCACCGTCGATTTCCTCGCCAAGCTGGTCGCCGCCGATCCGGCCGAGACCGACCAGCGCCACCTGCCGTTCATCGTCCGCTCGGTGCCGCAGATCCCCGATCGCTCGCGTGCGATCATGCTTGGCGGCGAGAGCCCGCTGCCGGCGTTGCGCCAGGGCCTCGCCGCGCTCGGCGCGGCGGGCGCGACGGTGGTGGCGATCCCCTGCAACACCGCGCACTACTGGGCCGATGCGCTGACCCAGCCGAACCTGCCGCCGATCCTCCACATCGTCGACGCGGTCGCCGACCGCCTCGCCCGGCTGCTGCCCGGCGGCGCGCCGATCGCGGTGCTTTCGACCGAGGGCACCCGCGCCGCGCGGGTCTACGAGAACCGCCTCGACCAGACCCGCTGGCCGATCCTCGACGCCACCGCCGCCGACAAGGCCGCGGTCGGCCACGGCATCACCCTGGTGAAGGCCGGTCGCCTCGACGCCGCGCGCACGATCTTCACCGAGGCGGTGGCGGCGCAACGCGCCCGCGGCGCCGCCGCGGTGGTGCTCGCCTGCACCGAGATCCCCACCGCGCTGCCGCCCGGCGAGGGGATCATCGACGCCACCGAGGCCCTCGCGGCGCGCTGCGTGCGCTGGTTTCGCGAGAGCTATCAGGGCTTCCCGCCCGCCGAACAGTCCACCTGTCGCGTCGCGTCCTAACCCTTTCCGTCCCTACCTGGAGCACTCCCGATGATCAAGAAGTCCCTCCTCGCCGCCGCCGCGCTGATCGCCGCGATCGGCAGCCACGCCGCCACCGCCGCCGCCGACGTCCTCGACAAGGTCAAGGAGCGCGGCGTCCTCGTCGTCGGCGTCAAGACCGACTACAAGCCGTTCGGCTTCCGCGACGCCTCGGGCGCGATCGTCGGCATCGAGCCGGAACTCGCCGCCGACGTCGCCAAGCGCCTCGGCGTCAAGCTCGAACTGGTGCCGGTGATCTCGTCCAACCGCATGGAATTCCTCAAGCAGGGCAAGATCGACCTGATGATCGCGACGATGTCGGACAAGCCCGAGCGCCGCGAGCAGGTGCAGTTCATCGAGCCGCTCTACTACTCCGACGCGGTCAACATCCTGATGTCGAAGAAGGTCAACCTCACCGACTGGAAGAAGCTCAAGGGCGCGCCGGTCTGCGGCGTCACCGGCACCTTCTACAACCGCCCGGTCGAGACCGATTACGGCGCCAAGATCATGGCCTACGACGGCACCGACAAGCCGCTCGCGGCGCTGCGCCAGGGCAACTGCATCGGCCTCTTGTTCGACCAGAGCTTCATCCAGGCGAAGCTGACCGAGCCGGAGTGGAGCAAGGACTTCCATATGCCGCTGCCGGCGATCATGGAAACCCCGTGGGCGATGGCCGTGGCCAAGGGCGAGGACAAGTTCGCCGCGCTGATGAGCGACGTCACCAAGGATTGGATGAAGACCGGCGCGATCGTCTCGCTCGAGAAGAAGTACGGCATCGCGCCGACCGCCTACAGCCTGCGGATGCACGAACAGTACAAGTGATCCGGCCGGGCGGCGCGGGCCTCCGCGCCGCCCTCCCCAGCCTTCCCTCGGAGTCCGACGCGCGTGTTCGCCGATCTCTTCCAGAGCCTCTACCGGGCCACCGGCATCAACCTGACGATCTTCTACGACGCCTACGACGGCGCGATGTTCCTGCGCGGGCTCGCGACCACCGTCGAGCTGTCGGTGGTGACGCTGGTGCTTTCCCTCGTCATCGGCGTGGTCGGGGTGTGGTGGCAGTCTTCCCGCTTCCTGCCGCTGCGCGCGGCGATCGACGGCTTCGTCGTGATCTTCCGCACCACGCCGCCGCTGGTGCAGATCTATTTCTTCTACTTCGGCCTCGGCGCGCTGCTGCCGAAGACGCCGAACGCCTTCGGCATCCTCGAACCGATGGTTGGCGGAATGACCTGGGCGATCCTGTCGCTCTCGCTGTTCGCGGGCGCGTTCAACATCGAGATTTTCCGCTCCGGCATCGAGGCGGTGCCGCGCTCGATGATCGAGGCGGCGGACGCGCTCGGGTTCTCGAAGCTGCGCATCTTCGTCTACGTCGTGCTGCCGCTCGCCTTCCGCATCTGCCTGCCGTCGCTCAACAACAATCTCGTCAACCTGGTCAAGACCACCAACCTCGCCTACGCGATCGCGGTGCCCGAACTGCTCTACGCCTCGCAGCAGATCTGGAACGACGCGACCAACGTTCCCGAGATGATGACGGTGCTGCTCGTCACCTACGTCGGCCTCGTCGGCATCCTGGTGCGGACGATGCGGTGGATCGAGGCCCGTCTCGCGATTCCGGGAGGCATCCGATGATCCGCGTTCTCCTCTTCGCCGCCGCGGCCGCGCTCGTGCCGACCGCCGCCTTCGCCGCGGAGCCCGAGCGCCTCTCGATCGTGGGCGCGCTGATCAAATGGGCGCCGCTGCTGCTCAAGGGCTTCCTCTTCAATCTCGCGATTTCCGGTCTCGCGATGGTGCTCGGCACCGT
>QKGW01000171.1 GCA_003250275.1 Alphaproteobacteria bacterium | reverse complement strand
GGCTCCCCCTGCGTCGGCACCGCGCGGATGTGGCGCTTGCGGTAGATCTTCTCGCGCGCGTCGATCACCTCGAAGGCGTCGGCGTAGGCGGAGAAGCGCAGGCTCTCCTTCGACCCGAGGCAGAGGAAACCGCCGTTGCAGAGGCTGTCGAGGAACAGCTTGATCACCTTTTCCTGCAATTCCTCGCCGAAGTAGATCAGCACATTGCGGCAAAAGATCACATGCATCTCGCCGAAGATGCCGTCGGTGACGAGGTTGTGCGGCGAGAACAGCAGGCTCTTCTTGAGTTCGCGCGAGAGCGCGACGGATTCGTAGTCGGCGGTGTAGTAGTCGGCGAACGAGGCTTTGCCGCCCGCCTTCTGGTAGTTGGCGGTGTACTGGCGCACCGCGTCGAGCGGGTAGATGCCGCGGCGCGCCGCTTCGAGCACCGGCGGGTTGATGTCGGTGCCGTAGATCTGCGCGCGCCCGAGCATCCCTTCCTCCTTGAGGAGGATCGCCATCGAGTAGACTTCCTGTCCGGCGGCGCATCCGGCGTGCCAGACCTTGATGAACGGATAGGTCTTGAGGTGCGGCACCACGCTCTCGCGCACCGCGAGGTAGAAGGTCGGGTCGCGGAACATCTCGGTGACGTTGATGCTGAGCGCGGCGAGCACTTCGTCGAAGAACTCGGGCTCGTAGATCAGCTTGTGGATCATCGCGCAGAACGACGGCAGGCGGTTGCGCGAACGCACGTGGTCGAGGCGGCGCTTGATGTGGGCGCTGGCGTAGCCGCGGAAGTCGTACCCCGAGCGCAGGAAGATCGCCTCGAGGAGCAGGCGGATCTCCAGGCGCTGGTTTTCGAGGTCGATCGGGTCCTGGGTCATCGGTACAGCCACACCCTCAGCAGCGACAGGAGCTTTTCGGTGTTCACCGGCTTGGCGAGGTAGTCGTTCGCGCCCGCCTCGATGCACTTGCTGCGGTCGCCCTTCATCGCCTTGGCGGTGAGCGCGATGATCGGCAGCTTGGCGTACGCGCGGTTCTTGCGGATTTCGCGCATCGCCTCGTAGCCGTCCATCTCCGGCATCATGATGTCCATCAGCACGAGGTCGGTTTCCGGGTGCTCCTGGAGGCGTTCGAGGCTCTCGCGCCCGTCGCGCGCGATCACCACGGTGAGGCCCTTGTCCTCGAGCACGCTCGAGAGCGCGAAGACGTTGCGCATGTCGTCGTCGACGAGGAGCACGGTGCGCTCCTTGAAGGTCGCGTCGCGGTCGTGGACCATGCGGATCATCTCGCGCTGGCGCTCGGGCAGCGCCGCCTCGACGCGGTGGAGGAACAGCGCGCTCTCGTCGAGCAGGCGCTCGGGCGAGCGCACCCCCTTGATGATGATGCTCTCGGCGTGACGCTGGAGCTGTTCCTCCTCCGCCTTCGAAAGCTCGCGCCCGGTGTAGATGATCACCGGCAGATTGGCGCAGGCGGGGATCGCGCGCATCCGTTCGAGCAGTTCGAAGCCCGAGATGTCCCTGAGGCCGAGGTCGAGGATCATGCAGTCGAAGGTCTTTTCTTCGAGCAGCGTGAGCGCCTCGCCGCCGGTTGCGGCGACGGTGGCGATGACGTCGCCCGCGCCGATCAGTTGGCGGATCGCGTCGGCCTGGACCGCGTCGTCCTCGACGATCAGGAGGTTGGAGACCGGTTTGTCGATCACTTCCTCGATCTTGGTGAACGCCGCCTCGACCCGCTCGATGCTGATCGGCTTGGTGAGGAAGCCGACCGCGCCCATGCGCAGCGCGTCCATCGCGTTGTCGGTGCCGGAAATGAAGTGCACCGGGATGTGGCGGGTGTCGACGTTGCTCTTGAGGCGGGACATCACCTCCCAGCCGTCGATGCCGGGGAGACCGATGTCGAGAATGATCGCGCTCGGGCGGTAGTAGTCGGCGAAGTGCAGGCCGGTCTCGCCCTCTGCGGCGATCAGGCACTTGAAGCCGCGCTCGCGGGCGAGGTCGCGCAGGATCGCGGCGAAGTTGGCGTCGTCCTCGACGATCAGCAGCACGCGGTCGTCGGGCGCGAGGTTGCGGCGGTCGTCGGGCACGTCCTCGGGCGCGTCGGCGGGCGGCTGCGGGGGCGGCGCCGGTGCGGGCGCGGGCGTCTCGGCTTCGGCGACGAACAGCGGCGCGTTCTCGGCGGGGTGCGCCTCCGGCTCGGGTTCGGGCGGGTTCGCCGGAACCGCGCCGCTTGCGGGCAGCACGATGGTGAAGGTCGAGCCCTTGCCCGCCTCGCTGCGCAGGCCGATGAAGCCGCCGAGCGCCTCGGCGAGGCGGCGCGAGATCGACAGCCCGAGACCGGTGCCGCCGTACTTGCGGCTGGTGCCGCCGTCGGCCTGGCGGAACGCCTCGAAGATGTCGGCCTGGCGGTCGGCGGGGATGCCGATGCCCTGGTCGGAGACGACGAAGGCGACCGCGTCCTCGGGCGCGAGGGCGCAGCCGGGCGGGAGTTCGCCGGCGGCGGGGCGGCGCACTTCGAGCCGCACCTCGCCGCCCGGCTCGGTGAACTTGAAGGCGTTGGAGAGGAGGTTGCGCGCGACCTGCTGGAGGCGGTGGGAATCGGTCATCATCGCTTCGGGCGCGTCGGCGGCGACGCGGACCTCGAAGGGGATGCCGCGCGCGTCGGAAACCGGGCGGAACACCCGCTCGATGTCGGCGATGAAGCCCTCGATCGGCATCTCCTCGATCGAGATTTCGATCTTGCCGGCCTCGACCTTGGAGAGATCGAGAATGTCGTTGATCAGCTTGAGCAGGTCGCTGCCCGAGGCGTTGATCGTGCGCGCGCTCTCGACCTGGCGCTGGCTGAGGTTGCCGCCGCGGTTCTCCGCCATCAACTGCGAGAGGATCAGGATGCTGTTCAACGGCGTCCTGAGCTCGTGGCTCATGTTGGCGAGGAATTCCGACTTGTAGCGGTTGGCGGTTTCGAGCTCCTTGATCTTGCGGCGGATCTCGTCCCGCGCAGCGATCAGGTCGTCGTTCTTCTGCTGGATCGCGCGGCTGCGGGTTTCGAGTTCCTGGGTGCGCTCCTCCAACTCCTCGTTGGTGACGCGCAGTTCCTCCTGCTGCGACTGAAGCTCGCTTTCCGACTTCCTGAGCGCGCGGGTCTGCTCTTCGAGTTCCTCGTTGATCACCCGCAGTTCTTCCTGCTGGGTCTGCAGTTCGCGCTCGCTTTCGATCAGCGCCTGGGCCTGCCGCTGCAATTCGGCGTTGCTGGCGCGGAGGTCGTTCTCCTGCTCCTGGGCGCGGCGCAGCAGGTGCTCGATCGTCTGGTGGCTGTCGGCGGCGGCGATCAGCACGCCCGCGGTGTTGGCGATCTCGCGCAGGAAGCCGCGCTGGTTCTCGCTGAACCCGGAGAAGGTGCCGAGCAGCAGCACGCCGACGGTCGCGCCCTCGAACAGCAGCGGCACCGCGGCGAAGCGGCTCGGCATCGCCTCGCCCGCGCCGTAGTCGAGCGCCGGGCCTTCCGCCGCATTGGCGAAGTAGATCGGCTCGCGTTCGACCGCCGCCTGGCCGACCATGCCGTCGCCGAAGCCGACGTGGTCGAAGCGTTCGGCGTCGCGGTCGGTCCAGCCGCGGCGCGCGGCGAGGGAGAGCACCGGCGCGTCGCTGCGCGCGAGATAGACGCCGCCGAGCGGGATGTCGAAGTGATGCGCCACGGTCTCGAGCAGCTTGGCCGCGAGGCGTTGCGGGTCGTGCTCGCCGCGCAGGGCGGAATCGAGCTTCTCGGTGCCGCTCTTGAGCCAGTCGTGGGCGCGCAGGCGGCTCGCCATCGCGTCGAGCGCGCGGGAGAGCGCGCCGAGTTCGTCGCGGCGCTCGGTGTCGATAGTGACGTCGAGGTCGCCTGCGGCGATCGATTCGGCGAGCTTGGTCGCCTTCGAGATCGGCGCGGTGAAGTTCGACGAGAACAGCAGCGCGCCGACGCTCATGAACGCCAGCATTACCGCGCCGAGCCCGGCCACGGTGATCGCGAGCTTGCGCATCGGCGCGAGCACCTCGGCGGTGTCGATCTTCGATACCAGCAGCCAGTCGACGCCGAGGATGTCGAGGGCGTTCGCCGCGACCAGGACCGACCGGCCGGCGCTGTCGTTGTATTCGCCCATCGCGTGGCCGTTGTTGTGGCTCGCGTCGGCCCAGTAGGGTAGTTCCGGCATCGTCTTGCCGATGTGCCAGCGGCCCTGGCCGGTGGTGCGCACGGTGGTGCGGAACTGATAGCGGCCGTTGGTCTTGTCGAGCGCGACGATATAGCTCTCGCCGGTTTCGCCCATGCCATCGCGCGAGTCGACGATCGAGTCGATGAGCCCGGACCCGAGGCGGATCGCGACGATGCCCGCCATCTTGCCGTCGCGCCCGAAATAGGGCTGTCCGAGAAACGCGGCGTAGCCGCTGGAACTGCCCTCGGTATAGGGGAGGAAGTCGATCAACGCGGTGGAGCGCGTTACCGAAATCCGCTGCCAGAGCTTCGAGAGGCCGCTGTCCATCAGTGCCCCGGTGGCGAGCAGCGATCCGGCCTGATGCGGGTAGTTGAGCGAGTAGAGGATCCGCCCCGAGTTGGAGATCAGCAGCAGGTCGGCGTAGTGGAAGGTGGCGACGTAATGCTGCAGCGAGGGCGAGTAGCGATCGGTCACCGCCTGGTAGCGCGACGAGAGGAAGTCGACGGCGTCGCCTGTGCCGATGTGCGGCAGCGCGTCGATCTCGGAAAAGAGGTTAATGATGTCGTTGCGCTGGTTGAGCCGGCGCAGCGATTCGATGCGCAGGGCGAAGTCCTGCTCGATGCGGGTCTTGCGCAGGCTCTGGGTGGTGACGAGCTGGTGGAACGACTTATCCGTGAGTGCGTCGGAAGCGAAGTGCAGGCAGAGCAGCACCACCAGCACCAGAGGAACGATGCCTGCCAGGAGATAGAACGTGAACAGCTTGCGCCGGATCGACCCGTCGGCGATACGCATCCCAG
>QKGW01000289.1 GCA_003250275.1 Alphaproteobacteria bacterium | reverse complement strand
CATCAACTGCGGGTACTCCACCTGCGGCTGATCGGGCTCGCGCTCGCGCTGCCGCTCGCCTTCGCGCCCGCCGCCCTCGCCGCGGGCGAGGCGCAGTGCGCCGCGATCAAGGCCGCGGTGGACGCGGTGCCGGGCGAGGCGCCGGTGTTCCTCGCGAGCTTCCCGCCCGCCCCCGGCGCGGGCGGCGAATCCGCCCTCGAAGGTGCGGCCTTCACCTACGACAACGCGCTCGCGGTGATGGCGCTCTACGCCTGTGGGCGCTGCTCGCCGCCTCCGCCGCCGACCGCGCCGGGTCCGCCGGGCGCATCCGCAACGCCTACCGCGCCGGACCGGTGCGGGAGTATCCGCCGCCGCCGATGGGGTGGTGGAGCTCGGCCCGCGCCGCCTGGCTCGAGGACCCCTACCAGGTCGGCAGCGCCACCGGCAACCTCGCCTGGGCCGGGCTCGCGCTCCTCACCCTGCACGCGCAGACCGGAGACCTCCGCTACCGCGGCGGCGCGGCGCGGATCGCGCGCTACACCGAGGGTTTCGCCGACGACGGCGGACCGGGCGGCTACGCCGGCGGCATCCAGGGCTACGACGCCGAGGCCCGTCCGCTGACCTGGAAGTCGACCGAGCACAACACCGACCTCGTCGCGTTCTTCGGCTGGCTCGGCCGCGCCGGCGGCGGCGACTGGACCGCCCAGACCGAGCGCGCGCGCCGTCTGGTCCGCGCGATGTGGACCGGCAAGCGCTTTTTCATCGGCACCGCGCCCGACGGCGTCACCCCGGTGGCGCGGATCTCCGGGCTCGACGCCCAACTCTGGCCGCAGCTCCTCGCCGACGCCGAACCGGCGTGGCGCGCCGCCTTCGACTACGCGCTCAAGGCCCACGGCGCGCAGGGCGGGCTCGACTTCAACGACGACCGCGACGGCCTCTGGACCGAGGGCACCGCCCAGGGCGCGCTCGTCGCCCGCGCGCTCGGGCGCACCGCCGAGGCGCGCCGCCTCCTCGACACCGCGCTCGCGATGACCGCCCCCGATGGCTACGTCCGCGCGTCGAGCAACCCCTCGATCACCACCGGGCTCGCGATCGGCCCGGACAGCACCACCGACGATTTCCGCTACTACCGCCGCCCCCATCTCGGCGCGACCGCCTGGACCATCCTCGCCGCGAAGGGCTGGAATCCCTTCACTGGCAGATTCATCGACTGAACCTTTTTCTTCCGGGCAGTTTCGCGTTAGCTTATGAGCCATTCATCCGAGAGGGGGCTCGACCATAATGCTGGGCAATTTCGGCGCGCGGCGCCGCTTCACCGACCTCAACGAGCAGGAAGTGCTCGCTCTGGCGATTTCGTCGGAAGAGGACGACGCGCGGATCTACCGCACCTACGCCAACCGCGTGCGCGAGGACTATCCCGCCACTGCGAAGATGCTCGACGCGATGGCGACCGAGGAGATGGGCCATCACAACCGGCTGATCGAGCTGCACAAGCACCGCTTCGGCGACGTCATCCCGCTGATCCGCCGCGAGCACGTCGCCGGGTATTACGCCCGCAC
>QKGW01000408.1 GCA_003250275.1 Alphaproteobacteria bacterium | reverse complement strand
AATCAACCACCAAGACGGATGGGGACGCGCGATTTCTCACGCCGGACCGATTATTTTTTCACGGTTCGCCAAATTCCCGGAATCACCGGCCGTGCCGCGAGGCCCTGCGGTGCGAGTAGGGCGGCGAGCGCGCGTCCCGGATCGTCGAGATCGAAGACGCCGGTGACGTGGCGTGCCCGCACCGCCGCGGGGACGAGATAGATCCCGCCGTGTCGGCGGGCGAGCGCGTCGACGACGGTGCCGAGGGGGCGGTCGGTCACCGCGATGCGATCCTCGCGCCACAGCGCCACGTCGGCGGGCGGGATCGCGGAGACGTTCCGCCCGTCCGCACCGAGGCGCTGACCGGTGGTGAGGCGGGTGTCCCCGCCATCCGTGCGCACGTTCACTAGGCCGTGCGCCACCGCGACGCCGACGCCGTTGTCCTCGCGCGTCACCGTGAAGCCGGTGCCGAGCACTGTCACCGTCGCGTCGCCCGCCGCGACGACGAACGGATGCGCGGCGTCGGGCGCGACCTCGAAGAACGCCGCGCCGCGCAACAGATCGACGTGCCGCTCGCCGCCGCCGAGGCGCACCACGATCGCCGAATCGCCCGCGAGCGTCACCGTGGAACCGTCGGCGAGCGCAACCGCGCGGGGTGCGCCGGCGGGCGTCGCGACGTCGGCGGCGAGGCGCAGCCAGATCTCGGGGGCGGCGGCGAGGGCGAGTGCGGCGGCGACCGCGAGCCCGAGCGCGCGGCGGCGCGGCCGGTTGCGGTTGGCGGCGGGGCGGCGGGTGAAGTCAAGGGCGTCGCCCGAGGCGATCCAGGCGCGTTCGGCGAGCGCCCATGCGTGGCGGTGCGCCGGGTCGGCGTCGACCCAGGCTCGCAGATCCGCCTGCCTGCGCGGGTCGTCGGGCGCGGCGCGCAGGTCGAGCATACGTTCGGCAGCCTCGGCGAGCAGACGGCGCGACGGGGTCATGGCGAGGTCTCCTCCGACAACGCGGCCATCAGCTGCGCCAGCGCGTCGCGGACCAGCCGGTGGGCGGTCGCGGTCGAAACGCCGATCTGTTCGCCGATTTCGCGATAGGTCAGTCCGTGAATGCGGTGCAGGGCGAAGGCGCGGCGCTGGCGCGCGGGCATCTGTGCGATTGCCGCGCAGGCAGCGCGCAAATCGTTGCGCCCGAGGGTGACGTCCTCGGGCGAACGCGGTTCGTGGTGCAGCGCGCAGTTGATCGCGCAGCAGGCGTGCGCCCGGTTCTCCGCACCCTGGCGGCGCAGTTGGTCGAGCGCGAGGTTGCGCACCATGCGCTGGAGATAGACCGCGGGGTGGAGGGCCTGGGCGGCGGCGCCGGTCTCGGAGAGAAAGCGGACGCAGCAGTCCTGCACCACGTCCTCCGCGCGGATGCGGCAGCCGAGGATCGCCGCGGCGGCGCGCACCAGCGCCGCGCGGTGCGCAAGGAAGATCGTCAGGCGGATGTCTTCGGCCTCGGCCACGGCGGAATACTCAGATTGCGGCGCGCCACTCGGGCGCGGGTGCGTCGTCGCCGAGGCAGTCGGCGAGACGCCCGGCGATTTCCGACTCGATGCGTTCGAGCGCCTGCGCGTCGGGCGATTCGCAGAGAAGGTGCAGGCTTTCACCGCAGCCGATCAGGTTGCAGCGCCCCCACGGCAGGCGCGCGCAGCCGCGCGAGCCTTCGCAGGTGACGGTGCCCGCGGCGGCGCAGGCCCGGCACAGGCGGTCGAGCGCCGCCGCCGCGCCGGGCACGGCAATCAAGGCGTGTGAACGTACGGTCATGGAACTCCCCCTGGTTTTCCACGGCCGCCGCGCCAGCAAGGGGCGCGGCGACCGGACCCCCACGCCCGGCCGCGCCACGCGCGTACCGGGAGCCCTCGTCATACCGCAAATGATTCGCATCCGCAACTCAGTGGCGTAGCGAGGCCTTGCTTTTTCCCGCGACTTCCGGTAGGAAACCAGCCTTTCCGGGTTTATTCTCGGAAGCCTAAGGGCGGAACGGGCGCATCAAGGGCATGCCCGCACGCCGAATTCAACATCAGTCAAAGGACGTTGAAATGCCCAAGTTGAAGACCAAAAGCGCGGTGAAGAAGCGCTTTAGCCTCACCGGTACCGGCAAGGTCCGGGCCAACGTCGCCTACAAGCGGCACGGCCTTTCCAAGCGCCCGCAGCAGATGAAGCGTCAGGCGCGCGGTTCCTTCATCCTCACCGAAGCGGATGCGGGTATCGTCAAAAAGTTCATGCCGTACGCGTGATCGGACCGGAGAGCTAAGAAATGGCACGAGTTAAGCGGGGCGTTCAGACTCACGCCCGTCACAAGAAGATCCTCAAGCTCGCCAAGGGCTACCGGGGTCGCAATTCCACCTGTTTCCGCATGGCCATCGAGCGGGTCGAGAAGGCGCTTCAGTACGCCTATCGCGACCGTCGTGCGAAGAAGCGCAATTTCCGCAGCCTGTGGATTCAGCGCATCAACGCCGGCGTGCGTCAGCACGGCATGGTCTATTCGCGCTTCATCGACGGCCTGAACAAGGCCGGCATCGCGCTCGACCGCAAGGTGCTGGCGGATATCGCCGTGCGCGAGCCGGAAGCGTTTGCAGCCTTGGTCGGCCAGGCCAAGGCGGCTTTGGAGCGCGCGGCCTGATCCCGCCACGGGATTTGCTGCAGCTGAAAAACCGTTAGGCTGAGGGCCGTTCCCCCGGAACGGCCCTCTTTTGCTTGGACGAACCCGAAGGCGGAATCATGGACAACCTTGAATCCCTGCGCGACGAGATGCTCGCCGCGGTGAACGCCGCAGCGAGCCTCGCCGACCTCGACGAGGTCCGCGTCGCCGCGCTCGGCAAGAAGGGCCGCGTCACCGGCCTGATGAAGGAATTGGGCGGCCTCGACCCCGACGCGCGGCGCGCGCGCGGCCAGGCGCTCAACGTCGTCAAGGACGAGCTCGCCGCCGCGCTCGACGCGCGCCGCCAGAGCCTCGAGGACGCCGCGCTCGAAGCGCAGCTCGCCGCCGAGAGCCTCGACGTCACCCTCCCGGCGCGCCCCGACGCGCAAGGCATGATCCACCCGATCAGCCAGACCATGGACGAGGTGACCGCGATCTTCGCGCAGATGGGCTTCACCGTCGCCGAGGGTCCGGAGATCGAGGACGACTTCCACAACTTCACCGCCCTCAACATTCCGCCCGAGCATCCGGCCCGCCAGATGCACGACACCTTCTACCTGCCGGAGCAGGCCGACGGCTCGCGCTACGTGCTGCGCACCCACACCTCGCCGGTGCAGATCCGCACGATGGTGGGGCAGAAGCCGCCGATCCGCATCGTCGCGCCGGGCCGCACCTATCGCTGCGACAGCGACATGACCCACACGCCGATGTTCCACCAGATCGAAGGTCTGGTGATCGACAAGACCACCAACTTCGGCCACCTCAAGGGCTGCCTGATCGAGTTCATCGAGACCTACTTCGAGGTCTCCAACGTGCCGGTGCGTTTCCGCCCGTCGTTCTTCCCGTTCACCGAGCCCTCCGCCGAGGTCGACATCGGCTGCTCGCGCAAGGGCGGCGAGCTCCACATCGGCGCGGGCGCCGACTGGCTCGAAATCCTCGGCTGCGGCATGGTCCACCCCAACGTGCTGATCGCCTGCGGCCTCGATCCGGCCGAGTACCAGGGCTTCGCCTTCGGCATGGGAATCGAGCGCATCGCGATGCTGAAGTACGGAATTCCCGACCTGCGCACCTTCTTCGACGCCGACCTGCGCTGGCTCCGGCACTACGGGTTCGTGCCGCTCGATCTGCCGACCGTGACCGGAGGACTCAGCCGATGAAATTCACCCTCTCGTGGTTGAAGGAGTACCTCGATACCGAGGCCTCCGTCGAAGAGCTCTCGGTCGCGATGACCGCCCTCGGGCTCGAAATCGAGGGCGTCGAGGACCCGACCGAGGCGCTTAAGGACTTCATCGTCGCCGACGTCGTCGAGTGCGTCGATCATCCGGATTCCGACCACCTCCACATCCTCAAGGTGCAGACCGGCGCCGAGGTGATCCAGGTGGTCTGCGGCGCGCCGAACGCGCACACCGGCCTCAAGGGCATTCTCGCGCGCCCCGGCGTCGCGATGCCCGACGGCATGGTGATCAAGAAGGGCAAGATCCGCGGCGTCGAGAGCCAGGGGATGATGTGCTCGTTCCGCGAGCTCGGCCTCGGCGAGGACCACACCGGCATCGTCGACCTCGACAGCGACGCGGCGGCGGGCACCCCGGTGGTCGGCCTCCTCGACCTCGACCCGGTGTTCGACGTCTCGATCACCCCGAACCGCGCCGATTGCCTCGGCGTGCGCGGCATCGCGCGCGACCTCGCGGCGGCGGGCGTCGGCACCTTCAAGGACGCGCCGGTTCCGGCGATCGCGGCGGGCTTCGCGAGCCCGGTCGCGGTGATCCGCGACTTCCCCGAGGGGCAGGGCGCGGCGTGCCCGATCTTCACCGGACGCTACGTCAAAGGCGTGAAGAACGGCCCGAGCCCGAAGTGGCTGCAGGACCGCCTCACCGCCGTCGGCCTGCGCCCGATCTCGGCGCTGGTGGACATCACCAACTACCTCTCGATCGGCCGCGCCCGTCCGCTCCACGTGTTCGACGCCGATAAGCTCAAAGGCAACATCACCGTGCGCTTCGCCAAGGACGGCGAGGAACTGGTGGCGCTCGACGGCAAGCCCTACGCCCTCGATGGCGGCATGGTCGCGATCTGCGACGACGCCGGCGCGCAGGGCATCGGCGGCGTGATGGGCGGCGAGGCGACCGGCTGCATCGACGAAACCGTCAACGTGTTCGTCGAATCCGCGCTGTTCGCGCCAGTGGCGATTGCCCGCGCGGGCCGCGCGCTGCAGATCGATTCGGACGCGCGCTACCTTCGAGCGCGGCGTCGACCCGGCCTCGACCCTCGACGGGCTCGACCGCGCCGTCGCCCTGATCCTCGAATTCTGCGGCGGCGAGGCGTCCGAGCAGGTGATCGCGGGCGAACTGCCGCCCGCGCCCGCCGCGATCGCGTTCCGTCCGGGCCGGATCAAGTCGCTCGGCGGTATCGACGTCGCGACCACCGAGGTCGTCGCCATCCTCGAACGCCTCGGCTGCACCGTCGCCATCGGCGCGGAGGAACTCACGGTCACCCCGCCGACCTGGCGCGGCGACATCACCGGCCCGCACGACCTCGTCGAAGAGGTGCTGCGCGTCGTCGGCTACGACACGGTTCCGGCAACGCCGATGCCGCGCCTGCCGATGCCCGCCGTGGCGCTCACCGACGGCCAGCGCCGCCGCAGCTGGATGCGCCGGGGCCTCGCCGCCCGCGGCCTCACCGAGGCGGTGACCTTCTCGTTCATGGACAGCCGCCAGGCCTCCGCGTTCGGCTGGTCGGACCCGATGCTCAAGGTCGACAACCCGATCTCCTCGGAACTCGACGTGATGCGCCCCTCGGTGCTGCCCAACCTGATCGCCGCCGCCGCCCGCAACGCCGCGCGCGGCATCGCCGACGCCGCCCTGTTCGAGATCGGCCCGCAGTTCGACGGCCCGAACCCGGGCGAGCAGCGCCTCGTCGCCGCAGGCGTGCGCACCGGCAAGACCGGCCCGCGCCACTGGGGCCAGCCGCCGCGCGCGGTCGACGCCTTCGACGCCAAGGCCGACGCCTTCGCCGCCCTCGAAGCGGCGGGCGCGCCGACCGCGAGCGCCCAGGTCAACCGCAACGCGCCGTCGTGGTACCACCCCGGCCAGTCGGGCACGATCACCCTCGGCAAGACGGTGATCGCGCAGTTCGGCGCCCTCCACCCGGCGGCGGTGAAGAAGCTCGGCCTCAAGGGCCGCGCCGTCGGCTTCGAGGTTTTCCTCGACGCGATCCCCGCGCCGAAGAAGAAGCCGACCCGCGCCCGCCCGCTGCTCAAGGTCTCGCCGTATCCGGCGGTGGAACGCGACTTCGCCTTCGTCGTCGACGCCGACGTGCCCGCCGACAAGCTGATCCGCGCGATCACCGGCACCGACAAGGCGCTCGTCCAGGGCGTCTCGGTGTTCGACGTGTTCGCCGGGGCGGGCGTCGGCGAGGGCAAGAAGTCGGTCGCCCTCTCGGTCACCCTCCAGGCGATGGACCG
>QKGW01000440.1 GCA_003250275.1 Alphaproteobacteria bacterium | reverse complement strand
GCTCTCGACCTTCCTCACCCCGATCTGCGTGCTCGCCGGGTGGAGCGCGATCCGCACGCGGGTGAAGGAGTACATGATTTCCTTCCTGGTTCTCGAAACCATGATGGTCGGCATGTTCTGCGCCCTCGACTTCATGCTCTTCTATATCTTCTTCGAGGGCGTGCTGGTGCCGATGTTCATCCTCATCGGCGTGTGGGGCGGGCCGCGCCGGATCTACGCGGCGTTCAAGTTCTTCCTCTACACCCTCGCGGGTTCGGTGCTGATGCTGGTCGCGCTGCTGACCATGTATTATCAGGCCGGAACCACCGACATTCCGGTGCTGCTCGGCCACGCCTTCGCGCCGCAGACGCAGACTTGGCTGTGGCTCGCGATGTTCGCCTCCTTCGCGGTGAAGGTGCCGATGTGGCCGGTCCACACCTGGCTGCCGGATGCGCACGTCGAAGCGCCGACGGCGGGCTCGGTGATCCTCGCGGGTGTGCTCCTGAAGATGGGCGCCTACGGCTTCCTGCGCTTCTCGGTGCCGATGCTGCCGCACGCGAGCGCCGACTTCACGCCGCTGATCTACGCGCTCTCGATCGTCGCGGTGATCTACACCTCGCTCGTCGCGCTGGTGCAGGAGGACATGAAGAAGCTGATCGCGTACTCCTCGGTCGCGCACATGGGCTTCGTCACCATCGGCATCTTCACCATGACTTCGCAGGGCGTCACCGGCGCGCTGTTCCAGATGCTCTCGCACGGCGTCGTCGCGGGCGCGCTGTTCCTCTGCGTCGGGGTGATCTACGACCGCCTGCACACCCGCGAGATCGCGCGCTACGGCGGCCTGGTCCACCGGATGCCGAAGTATGCGGCGGTGTTCATGCTGTTCATGATGGCGTCGGTCGGCCTGCCGGGCACCTCGGGCTTCGTCGGCGAACTGCTGGTGATCCTCGGCGCGTTCCAGGTCAACACCTGGGTGGCGGCGCTGATGGCGACCGGCCTCGTCCTCGGCGCGGCCTACATGCTCTACCTCTACCGCCGGATCGTCTTCGGCAAGGTGGAGAAGGAGGACGTGAAGGCGATGACCGACATGACCGGCCGCGAGATCGCGATGTTCGCGCCGCTGGTGATCGTGGTGCTGTGGATGGGCCTGTATCCGTCGCCGTTCCTCGACATGATGTCCGCGTCCGTCGACAACCTGATCGCGAACTTCGAAACCGCGCGCGCCACGGCCGATGCCGTGACCGCCGCCGTGGCGATGAAATAGGGGCTGAGAAATGGCGACCGAAATTCCCAACCTGTTTCCGGCCCTGCCCGAACTCTTCCTCGCCCTCGCGGGGATGGCGCTCCTGATGTTCGGCGTGTTCCGCAAGGTCGACGCCTCGCGCCTCGTCGGCGATCTCGCAGCGCTCGCGCTGGTGATCGCGGCGGCGCTCGCGATCGGCTTCGGCGGAATGCGGCAGCTCACCTTCGAGGGGCTCTACGTCACCGACGCCTTCGCGGTGTTCGCCAAGGTGATGGTGTTCGGCTCTGCGGCGGTGACGCTGTGGCTCGCGATCCGTTGGCTCGAACACGAGACCGTGCTGCGCTACGAGTATCCGGTGCTGGTGCTGTTCGCCACCCTCGGCATGGGCGCGATGGTCTCGGCCAACGATTTCCTCTCGCTCTACCTCGGTCTCGAAACCCAGAGCCTCGCGCTCTACCTGATCGCCGCCTATCAGCGCGACACCGTGCGCTCGACCGAGGCCGGCCTGAAGTACTTCGTCCTTGGCGCGCTCGCCTCGGGCCTGTTCCTTTACGGCGCGTCGCTGGTCTACGGCTTCGCCGGGTCGACCAACTTCGACGTGCTCGCGCGCAGCTTCGCCGCGGGCGAGCCGGTGTCGGCGGGCGTCGTCGTCGGTCTGGTGTTCATCATCTGCGCGCTCGCGTTCAAGTCGTCGGCGGTGCCGTTCCACATGTGGACGCCGGACGTCTACGAAGGCGCGCCGACGCCGGTGACCGCGTTCTTCTCGGTCGCGCCCAAGGTGGCGGCGCTCGCACTGTTCCTCCGCGTGATGGTCTCGCCGTTCGGCGATCTGGTGGCGCAGTGGCAGCAGGTGATCGTGGCGATCGCGATCCTGTCGATGATCGTCGGCGGCTTCGCGGCGATCGCGCAGAACAACATCAAGCGCCTGATGGCCTACAGCTCGATCGGCCACGTCGGCTACGCGCTGGTCGGCCTCGCGGTCGGAAACCAGGCGGGCGTTTCGGCGGTGCTGATCTACCTCGCGATCTACCTGTTCATGAACGTCGGGACCTTCGCGGTGATCCTCTCGATGCGCGCCAACGGCCGCATGGTCGAGGGGATTTCCGACCTCGCCGGGCTTTCGAAGAACCGTCCGCTGATGGCGGCGGCGCTCGCGGTGATGATGTTCTCGATGGCGGGCATCCCGCCGTTCGCGGGCTTCTTCGGCAAGTTCTTCATCTTCAAGGCGGCGGTCGACGCCGGGCTGATCCCGCTCGCGGTGGTCGGCGTGCTCACCAGCGTGGTGGCGGCGTTCTACTACCTCCGCATCGTCAAGGTCGCGTACTTCGACGATCCCGCCGACCAGTTCGAGCCGATGGGAATGCAGGCGCGCCTGGTGCTCGGCGCGACCAGCGTGATGGTGGTGGTGTTCTTCTTCTTTCCGCTGCCGCAGGTGGTTTCCGCCGCCGGTAACGCCGCGCGCGCGCTGTTCGGTGCCTGAATGAACGAGACCGCCTTCGTCGTCCTGCCGCAGGGCTGGACGCTGACGCACTTGCCGTCCACCGGCAGCACCAACGCCGAGCTGCGCGCCCGCGCGCTGTCGGGAGCGCCTGAAGGCACGGTGATCTGGGCCGACGAACAGACCGCCGGGCGCGGCCGCCAGGAGCGGGAGTGGAAGTCGGGCGGCGTCAATCTGCTGTTCTCGGTGCTGGTGCGCCCCGATTGCGGCCTCGCCGAAGCCGGGCAGCTCAGTTTCATGTCTGCGGTGGCGATGGCCGAAGCGGTCGAGCGCGTCGCCCCCGAAGTGCAACTACAGTGCAAATGGCCGAACGATCTTCTCGGGCAGTACGGCAAGCTCTGCGGCATCCTCCTCGAAGGCTGCGGCGTCCGCTCGGGCGGGCTGATCGACGGCGTCGTCTGCGGTCTCGGCCTCAACATGGATTGGAAGCCCGAGGGCGAGGTGCTCTATCCCGCCTCGTCGCTCGCCCGCGAGGGCGCGGACACCACCCGCGAGGCGGTGCTTTCGGCGTTTCTCGATTGCTTCGCCGCGTGGGTCGCGCGCTGGCGCGCGGAAGGCTTCGCGCCGTTGCGCGCGGCGTGGCTGACCCGCGCGCGCGGCCTCGGCGGGCCGGTGACGGTGCGTTTGCCGGGAGAAACCGTGCAGGGAACCTTCGAAACCCTGGACGCGGACGGGGCCTTGGTGCTATCCGGGCTGCCGGAAGGAAACCGGCTGATTCATGCCGGTGACGTTTTCTTCGGCTAACGGGGAACCGCACCGATGCTTCTGACGATCGATTCCGGCAATACCAATGTCGTGTTCGCGGTATTCGACGACGGCGGAAAACTGCGCGCGAGCTGGCGCGCCGCCAACGACACCCGCCGCACCGCCGACGAGTTCGGCATCTGGCTCTCGCAGTTGATGACCCTTGAAGGGATCAAGCGCGAGGAGATCACCGGCGCGATCATCGCCTCTGTGGTGCCCGCGATCGTCTATTCGCTCCGCAGCCTGTGCGTCCGCTACTTCAAGGTCGAGCCTCTGGTGCTCGGCGCGCCGAACGTCGATCCCGGCCTCAAGGTGCTGCTCGACAACCCCGAGGAAGCCGGCGCCGACCGCATCGCCAATACCGTCGCGGCGTTCGCCACCTACGGCGGGCCGCTGATCGTCCTCGATTTCGGCACCGCGACCACCTTCGACGTCGTCGACGGCGAGGGCAACTTCGCGGGCGGCTGCATCGCCCCCGGCATCAACCTTTCGCTCGAAGCCCTCCACATGGCGGCGGCGAAGCTGCCGCGCGTCGCGATCGAGCCGCCGGCCAAGGTGATCGGCAGCAACACCGTCGGCGCGATCAAGTCGGGCGTGTTCTGGGGCTACGTCGGCCTGATCGAGGGCATCGTCAAGCGCATCGAGATCGAGTTCGGCCAGCCGATGAAGGTGGTCGCGACCGGCGGCCTCGCGGCGCTGTTCAACCGCCACACCAATCTGATCCAGCACCTCGATCCCGACCTGACCCTGCGCGGTCTCTGGCAGATCTACGAACGGAACACCCGCTCATGAAACGCGATCGCACCAACCCGGACAAGGGGCTGGTGTTCGCGCCGCTCGGCGGCGTCGGCGAAATCGGCATGAACCTCTACGCCTACGGCTGCGACGGCCGCTGGCTGGTGGTCGACTGCGGCATCATGTTCCACGACGAGCGCGCGCCTGGCGTCGAGGTGGTGATGGCGGACCCGGCGTTCCTCGCCGAGCGCAAGGATGCGATCGAGGCGCTGATCATCACCCACGCGCACGAGGACCACATCGGCGCGGTGCCGCGCCTCTGGCCGGCGTTCGGCTGCCCGATCTACGCGACGCCGTTCACCCTCGCGATGCTCGAAGGCAAGCTCAAGGAAACCGGCATCGATCCGCCGCGCCACGCGGTGCCGCTCGACGGACGGGTCGAGGCGGGGCCGTTCTCGGTGCGCTTCGTCGCGCTCACCCATTCGATCCCCGAGCCTTCGGCGCTCGCGATCGACACCCCTTACGGCACCCTGATCCACTCCGGCGACTGGAAGCTCGATCCCGATCCGCTGCTCGGCGACGCGGCGGAGGAGGGGGTGCTGAAGGCGATCGGCGACCGCGGCGTGCTCGCGGTGATCGGCGATTCCACCAACGCCCAGGTGAAAGGGCACTCGGGCTCGGAGGCGACGGTGCGCGAGGCGCTGGTGCGCGAGATCGCCGGGCGCAAGGGCAGGGTGGCGGTCGGCTGCTTCGCCAGCAACGCCGCGCGGGTCGAGAGCGTCGTGCACGCCGCGCGCGAGGCCGGGCGCGAAATCTGCCTGCTCGGCCGTTCGCTCCACCGCGTCGT
>QKGW01000258.1 GCA_003250275.1 Alphaproteobacteria bacterium | reverse complement strand
CTTGCCGAGTTCCGATTCCCGGACGTTCTTGATCAGCATCGGGTGGATGTTGAGCCCGATCACCTGGCGGCCCGCCGCCCGCTGTTCCTCGATCCAGCCGACCGCGTCGGGATCGGCGGCGCTCGGTTCGAGGGCGAAGGCGGCGTCGGCGACGAGGCGGGCGTTGACCGGCGCGAACGCCTTGATCCGCTCGAACGAGACCGGATCGCGGACGTTGAGCCGCGCCTCGGGCGACAGGCGCGCGTAGACCTCGCGCAGGCGTTCGGGCGGATTGGCGTTGAAGCTGCACCCGAGGATCGTCGCGGGAATGCCGCTGCGGGCGGAAATGTCCGCCGCGATCACCAGCATCGCGGTGATCGCCGGGCTGTAGTAGCCGTCCATCACGTCCGCGCCGAGAACGAAGGCGGCGTCGTAGGGCGCACCCTTGAGGGTCTCGGCGAGGAAGGTCGAAACCTCGCGTTCGTTTTCGGGCAGCACCAGCGGCGCGAACCCCTTCTCCCGCACGATCGCTTCGGAAATCGGCATACACGCCATGTCGATCTCGACCTCCGGCGAAACCGCGCGGCACGCCTCGATCGTCGCGGTGAGCATCGCGTCGTCGCCGCGCGAGCCGCTGATGGTACGGTAGTCCGAGGGAAAGATCAGAATCTTGCCGCGGGACGTCGCCACCGCGGGGGGCTGGCACGCCGCCGCGGCGCGCTCCCAATTGCCCATCATCTGACCCCACAAAAGCCGCCGCTTGATCTCGCGAAGAGGTCTGCGGACCGCTGCGGGGAGCATTTTCTTGATCATGCGTATCACGCCGGACCCTCCTGGTGTTGGGAAGCCGGTGAATGGCTCTGCGTCGGAAAGCGCCCCCCTCAAGACGGAAAATCCGTCGTCCCCACCGCGTCCTGCAGTCAACCGGGGATTGGGCGTTGCCTTAACCTGGGCACGCTACGGTCCGGTTTAAAGTGAAGATTCGCCACAATCGCCGCGAATGCCCCCTACCCCGCGCGGAAACCTACTCCCCGTCGTCCTCGCCGAGGAGCAGGGTATCGTCGCCGAGCGGCAGTTCGAGTTCGTCCTCCGACTGCGCCGCGTAGGCGATCATCGCCGGGCGGCTGTCGAGCAGACCCGAGGCCTTGAGCTCCTCGACGCCGGGCAGCGCCGAGAGGTTTTCGAGACCGAAATGGTCGAGAAACGCCGGGGTGGTGCCCCAGGTCATCGGGCGTCCGGGGGTCTGGCGGCGGCCCATCGGGCGCACCCAGCCCGCTTCGAGCAGCACGTCGAGGGTGCCGCGGCTGAGCGCGACGCCGCGCATTTCCTCGATCTCGGCGCGCGTCACCGGCTGGTGATAGGCGACGATCGCCATCACTTCGAGCGCGGCGCGGGAGAGCTTGCGGGTCTGCGGCACTTCGAGATGCAGGCGTGCCGCGAGATCGGGCGCGGTGCGGAAGGCCCAGGCGTCGCCGCGCGCGACGAGCTCGACGCCGCGCCCGGAGTAGCGCGCGCGCAGGCTTTCGAGCAGCGCGCCGAGATCCGCGACTTCCGGCAGGCGGGCGCGCAGGCCGGCGAGGCTCACCGGCTCGGCGGAGGCGAACAGCACCGCTTCGAGCAGGCGCTCGGCCTCGAACGGATCGGGCACGGCAACTTCGGCTTCTTCGCTCATCGCGTCGCCTTTCGCAGTCGGATCGGGGAGAAAGGGCCGCCATCCTGGCGCAGGTCGACCTTGCCCTGGCGGGTGAGTTCGAGGGCGGCGACGAAGGTCGCGCCCATCGCCGAGCGGCGGTAGAGCGGATCGGCGAGGCCGGGCGGCAGGAAGGCTTCGAGCTTCTGCCAGTCGGCGGCCGCGCCGATGAGGTAGGAGAGCCGCGCCAGCGCCTCGTCGACCGAATAGAGCTTGGCCTCGTGGATTTCGAGGCGGACCTCGGTCTTGCGCCCCTGGAACGCGCCGTAGGCGGCGAGCAGGTCGTAGAGGCGCACGTCGTAGACCGGCTTGGCGATGTCGCGCAGGCCCTCGGGCGCGCCGCGCGCGAACACCTGCTCGCCGAGACGCGGACGCCCGATCAGCGCCTCGCCCGCCTTGCGCATCGCGTCCAGGCGTTCGAGCTGGAACGCGAGCGCGGCGGCCATCTCCGCGCCGGAGGGTTCCTCGGCGTCGGGCTGCGCGGGCAGCAGCAAGCGGGATTTCAGGTACGCGAGCCACGCCGCCATGACGAGATAGTCGGCGGCGATCTCGAGGTTGCGCCGCCGCGCCTCGGCGACGAAGCGCAGATACTGCTCGGCAAGCTGGAGGATCGAGATCTGGCGGAGGTCGACCTTCTGGTCGCGGGCGAGCGTAAGGAGCACGTCGATCGGCCCTTCGTACCCTTCGATATCGAGCAGCAGCACGTCCACCGCGTCGGCGGTGGGCGCGATTTCGTCCCAATCGTCGAAGGTCGGCCGGTCGGCCATCGCCCCTCCCTATCCGAGCAGCGCGTCGAGATGCGCCAGAAGCTCCCCGGTCTCCATCGGTTCGGCGGTCCGCTGCGCCTCCGCCCGGCGCGCCTCCGCCGCTCCGAAGCGCGCCCAGGCGACTTCCGAGAGCGGTGGCAGCGCCGACGCGACGGCACGCATCTCGGCGATGTCGCCGTTGCAGTGCAGCACCATGTCGCAGCCGGCGTCGAGCGCGGCGCGGGTGCGGTCGTCGAACTCGCCTTCGAGCGCCTTCATCGACAAATCGTCGCTCATCAGCAGGCCGGAAAAGCCGATGTCGTCGCGGATCACCCCGGCAATCATCGCGCGCGAGCAGGTCGCCGGAGCCTCGGGGTCGACCGCATCGTAGACGATGTGCGCGGTCATCGCCCAGTCCTCGTCCTTGAGCGCCTTGAACGGCACGAAGTCGAGCGCGTCGAGGTCCTCGTAGCTGGCGGAGACGCGCGGCAGTTCGAGATGGCTGTCGGCGCGCGCGCGGCCATGCCCGGGAATGTGCTTGATCACCGGATGCACGCCCTCGGCGCGCAATCCGTCGCACACCGCGCGGCCGAACATCGCCACCCGCCCGGGGTCGGAGCTGTAGGCGCGGTCGCCGATCACGGTGTGGGTTTCGGGGCGCGAGACGTCGAGCACCGGAGCGCAATCGACGGTGATGCCGAGGTCGGCGAGTTCGCGGGCGATCAGGCGGGCGTTGAGGTAGGCGGCGCGCCCGGCCCGCTCGCCAAGGGCGGCGATTTCGGCGGCCGAAGGCGCGGCGCGCCAGTGCGGCGGGCGGAGGCGCTGGACGCGCCCGCCTTCCTGATCGATCAGCACCGGCGCGTCGTCGCGCCCGACCGCGGCGCGCAGCTCGGCGACGAGCGCGCGGACCTGTTCGGGGGTTTCGACGTTGCGGGCGAAGAGAATGAAGCCGAACGGGTTCACCCCGGCGAAGAAGTTCTTCTCCTCCGCCGAGAGCGAAAGCCCGCAGCAGCCGAACAGGGCCGCCGCGGGACGCGATTTCGGATCAGCGCTTGGCGATGACACAGCCGACGCCCTTCGCCTTGAGACCGTCGCAGACGCCGTCGGCCTGGTCGCGGGAGGCGAAGCTGCCGGCGCGCAGACGATAGAACACGCCCTTCGCGCCGAGGTCGGCGCGCACCACTTCGTGCGGCAGGTTGGCGAGTTCGGGCGCGGACTTGAGCGCGCGCTGCCAAGCCTGTTCGGCTCCCGCCTCGTCGCGCAGCGCGCCGAGCTGGACCTGCCAGGCGCCGGACGCGGCGGGCGTCGGCGCAGGCGCGGGTGCGGGTTTCGCCGCCGGAGCGGGCGTCGGCTCGGCCTTCGCCACCGGGGCGACCGGCGCGGGCGCGGGCTTCGGCGGCTCGGCGGGCGTCGCCGGGGCCGCGGCGGGCGGCGTCACCTTCGCCGTCTCGACCGGCTTGGCGGTCTCGGGCAGCGGCGGCGGCAACGGCGTCATGCCGTCGCCGAGGCCGTCGGCGGCCTTCGGCAGTTCGCGCGGCTGGGTCGGCTGCGGCAGCAGGTGCTCGACCTCGGGCTTCACCGTGCCCTGTTCGACGCGGTTGTAGACGAGCTTGTCCTGGTTGGGGACGTCCATCCCGCCGGGATCCGCCGGGCGCACCTTCACCGGGGCTTTCTCGGCCTTGACCACCGGCACCTCCTGCGGCCCCGAGGCGGGCTGGCCGCCGGAGCCGAGAATGTACCACGCCGCGCCCGCCGCGGCAGCGAGGCCGATCAGCGCGCCGAACAGCAGGCTCTTGCGCGCCGAGCGCGCGGGCAGAAGTTCTTCCTCGGGCAGCGGCTCGCTCCCCACCCTCTCGCGCAGCCCTTCCAGCAGGCTGACATCGAAGGAATCGCGGTCGCGTCTGTCCTGCGAAGCCATGATTTACATCTCCTCAACCGGCGTCACGCCGAGGACCATCAGACCCGAAGCCACCACCAGCGCCATGCCCCGCACCAGCGCGACGCGGGCCGCCGAAAGCTCGGGGCGGTCGGTCTGCAGGAAGCGGAGTTCGGCGTCGTCGCGGCCCTTGTTCCACAAGCTGTGGAAGGCCGCCGCCACCTCGCTGAGATAGTAGGCGATGCGGTGCGGCTCGTGCGCCTCCGCCGCGCCCTCGACGACGCGCGGCCAGGCGGCAAGCTGCTTGATCAAAGCAACCTCGGCCTCGTCGGTCAACCCCGAGAGGTCGGCTCCGGCGAGCGCCGCGGCTTCGAGATCGCGCCCGGCGAACGCCTCGGCGGCGTGGCGCAGCACCGAGTGCGCGCGGGCGTGGGCGTACTGCACGTAAAAGACCGGGTTGTCCTTCGACTGTTCGGTGACTTTCTTCAAGTCGAAGTCGAGGTGCGCATCGTTCTTGCGGGTGAGCATGATGAAGCGCACCACGTCGCGGCCGACGTCGTCGATCACCTCGCGCAGGGTGACGAAGGTGCCCGCGCGCTTCGACATCTTCACCGGCTCGCCGTCGCGCATCAGGTTGACCATCTGGCAGAGCTTGATGTCGAGCGTGCCCTTGCCCTCGGTGATCGCCTTGACCGCCGCGACCATGCGCTTGACGTAGCCGCCGTGGTCGGCGCCGAGCACGTCGATCATCGTTTCGCCGCCGCGGCGGAACTTGTCGAAGTGATAGGCGATATCGGAGGCGAAGTAGGTCCACGAGCCGTCCGACTTCTTGAGCGGACGGTCGACGTCGTCGCCGAATTCGGAGGCGCGGAACAGCGTCTGCGGGCGCGGCTCCCAGTCCTCGGGCAGCATCCCCTTCGGCGGTTCGAGCACGCCCTCGTAGATCAGCCCCTTCTCGACCAGGGTATCGAACGCCTGCTGCACGCCGCCCGCCTCGACGAGCTTGCGCTCGGAGGAGAACACGTCGTGCACCACGCCGAGCGCCGCGAGGTCCTCGCGGATCAGCGCCATCATCGCGTCGACGGCGTAGAGGCGCAGCTTCGGCAGCCATTCGCCCTCGGGCGCGTCGCGGTAGAGCGTGCCGACCTCGTCGGCGAGCGCCTTGCCCACCGGCACGAGGTAGTCTCCGGGATAGAGCCCCTCGGGGATTTCGCCGACCGCCTCGCCGAGCGCCTCGCGGTAGCGCAGGTGCAGCGAGCGGGCGAGCACGTCGACCTGCGCGCCGGCATCGTTGACGTAGTATTCGCGCGACACGTCGAAGCCAGCCTTGGCGAGCAGCGAGGCGAGCACGTCGCCGACCACCGCGCCGCGACCGTGGCCGACGTGCATCGGGCCGGTCGGATTGGCGGAAACGTATTCGACGTTGACCTTGCGCCCCGCGCCCATCGTCGAGGTGCCGTAATCGGTGCCCGCCTTGAGGACGTCGCGCAGGCGGTCGTGCCAGAAGCCGGGAGCGAGGCTGAGGTTGATGAAGCCCGGCCCGGCGACTTCCGCCGAAGCGACGTCGTCGGCGGCGCCGAGGCGGTCGGCAAGCATCTGCGCGAGGTCGCGCGGCTTCATCCCCGCGGGCTTGGCCAGCACCATCGCGGCGTTGGTGGCGATTTCGCCGTGGCTCGGATCGCGGCAGGGCTCGGTGGCCACCCGCGCGACGTCGAGACCGGCGGGCAGCGCGCCCTCCGCGGCGAGGGCGGCGACCGCATCGGCGATGCGGCCCTTGAATTCGGCAAACAGATTCATGGATTGACTTTCGGATCGAATAAACGCGCGTGTTCGTCGAGGGCGAAGCGATCGGTCATCCCCGCCACGTAGTCGCAAACCTCCTGCGCGGTCGCGGGACCGGCGGGGCCGTCGCAGCGCCGCCGCCAGTCGCCCGGCAGCAGCCGCGGCTCGGACAGCAGCAGCCCGAACAGGTCGTCGACCACGCGGCGCGCCTTGGTGGTGGCGCGCATCACCTTGTGGTGGCGATACATATTCGGGAACAGAAACGCCTTCAAGGCGCGATCGGTTGCGCGCATCTCGGGCGAAAAACCGACGAGGGTGCGGCCCGCCGCGCGCACGTCCTCGATATCGCGCACCTTCGCCTCGGCGATGCAGGTGCGCGCATGGGAAACGACGTCGGACACCATCGCGTTGATCATCCGCCGCACGGTCTCGTGGATGCGCCGCGCGGGGTCGAGATCGGGATAAAGGCGCTCGACCTCAATCAGGTGCGGGCCGACGACTTCGAGGCCGCGCAGTTCGTCGAGCCCGAAGAGCCCGGCGCGCAGGCCGTCGGCGATGTCGTGATTGTTGTAGGCGATGTCGTCGGCGACCGCGGCGATCTGCGCTTCGAGGCTCGAATGGCGCTTGAGGTCGAGCGGGAAGATCGCGTCGAACTCGGCGATGTATCCGGGCACCTCGCCGTCGAGCGGGCCGTTGTGCTTGACCAGGCCTTCGAGAGTTTCCCAGGTGAGATTGAGGCCGTCGAAGCGCGCGTAATGGCGTTCGAGCTTGGTCACCACCTTGAGCGACTGGGCGTTGTGGTCGAAGCCGCCGTAGGGCTCCATGCAGCGCTTGAGCACGTCCTCGCCGGCGTGGCCGAACGGCGGGTGGCCGAGATCGTGCGCGAGCGCGAGCGCCTCGGCGAGGTCCTCGTTGAGGTGCAGCTCGCGCGCGATCGAGCGGGCGATCTGCGAAACCTCTAGCGAATGGCTCAGGCGGGTGCGGTAGCTATCGCCCTCGTGGTAGACGAACACCTGGGTCTTGGTCGACAGCCGGCGGAACGCGGCGGCGTGGATGATGCGGTCGCGGTCGCGCTGAAACGGCGAGCGGCCGCCCGCCGACGGTTCGTCGACCAGACGTCCGCGGCTGCGGTCCGGAATGCAGGCATACGGGGCCAGCGGGGCCTGGCAAAAGGTCGCGTCCATGCCCCGGACACTACATCCCCGCCCCTTTGGGCGCAACACGTTGTCATGTCCCGCCGCTCGCCTATACTGGCCGGGTCATTTCACCCGGAGTCCCGCCCGTGCCGACCATCGCCACCTGGAACGTCAACTCGATCAAGGCCCGCCTGCCGATCGTCACCGACTGGCTCAAGAGCTTCTCGCCCGACGTGGTGATGCTCCAGGAGATCAAGTGCCAGGACGGCGACTTCCCCGAGTTCGAATTCCGCGCCCTCGGCTACGAGGTGCTGGTGCACGGGCAGAAGAGCTACAACGGCGTCGCGATCCTTTCGCGCATCGGCATCGCCGACCCGGTCGTCGGCCTGCCGGAGCACGACGGCCCGCCCCAGGCGCGCTATCTCGAAGCGACGGTCGGCGGCCGCTGGCGGGTCGCGGCGATCTACCTGCCGAACGGCAACCCGGTCGCCGACGCCTCCGGCGAACTCACCGAAAAATTCACCTACAAGCAAGCGTGGATGGATTGCCTCAACGCCCACGCCAAGCGCCTGCTCGCCGCCGATCGCCCGACGATCCTCGGGGGCGACTTCAATATCATCCCACAAGACATTGATTGTTATGACCCCGCTGTGTGGGTCGGCGACGCCCTGACGCGCCCGGAGACGCGCACGCGCTTCCACGCGCTGCTCAACCAGGGCTGGCTCGACACCACCCGCGCGCTCAACCCCAATCCGGGACTCTACTCGTTCTGGGATTATCAGGCGGGCGCGTGGCAGAAGAACCACGGCATCCGCATCGACTTCCTGCTCGCCTCGGCGGAGGCGGCGGACGCCCTGCTCGCCTCGGGCATCGACAGCGCGCCGCGCGGCCGCGAGAAGGCCTCCGACCACGCGCCGGTATGGTGCCGCCTCGCGGGCGACGATTAAGCGGTCTGCCTGACCTGGACGTGCCGGGCGATGCAGGCCATCAGCTCGGCGGAGGTCACCGGCTTCTGCAGCCATTCGGAAATCTGGAAGCCCTCGCGCGCCGCTTCGAGGCTTTCGTCGACGTAGCCGGTGAGCATCACCACCGGCGCGGCGATCCCCTTGCCGCGCACCGCGTGGACGAATTCGAGGCCGTCCATGCCGCCCATCCGCCAGTCGGCAAAGATCAGGTCGTAGGGATGTTCCTGCGCGAGCCGGAGCCCCTCCTCCGCCTCCTCGACCACCGAAACCGTCTTGATCCCAATCACTTCGAGGATCGCTCGCAGAACATGCGCGAACGGGCGGCTGTCCTCCACCGCGAGAACCGAAAGCTTGGTCCAGTCGATGGCACGCTTGCGGCCGTCGTTCATCAGGGTGGCGAAGTCCACGCCCTCGGCGGCGGACACCGCTTCGAGATTGGCGAGCAGGTAGGGCTTGATCGCCATGTCGTGGAGGAGGATGTGGTCCATCAGCCAGTCGCTGAGGAAATCCAGGAGGTCGCCCACCTCGATCGCACCGGGATCGTTGCGGTAGGCCTCGAACAGCCGCCGCGCCTCGATCGCGAGGCGGGCGTGCTGTTCGCGGTGTTCGTCGATGTCGGGATACCCGGCGGAGGCCTGGGCACGCTCCTCGCGGGCGAAATGGTAGCGGGTGTAGTCGACCAGCGCCGAGAGGATCCCGCCCACGTCGGTGAGATCCCCGTCGGTCCGCGCGGCGTCGTTCATGCGGTTGAGCAAACCGACGAGAACCTTGTGGTCCGCATCGATGAACGGCACCCCCAGCTCAAATCGGCGCGACCACTGCACGTAGGCCATGGCGCTTCCCCCTTTCGCCAGAATTCAGCCGTGACAGGAAACAACAATTTCCCGAAGGCTTCAAAAAGATTCGATACGCCGCAGAGCTTCTCGGACCTTTTCTTGCTGCACCAGCGCCTCGGCGCGCTTTTCCCGCTGCTCGGCAACGATTTCCTCGGGCGCGGACGCGACGAATTTTTCGTTGGCGAGTTTCTTGTCGAAGCGCTCCACCTCGCCGTCCCAGCGCTTCAGTTCCTTCGCGAGTCGCGCCTTCTCCTGGGCGATGTCGATCACGCCTTCGAGCGGAATCGCGAAGGTCGCGCCGCCGAGCACGATCTGCATCGCACCCTTGACCGGCGCACCGCCGCTCTCGGAGACGCCCTCGACGCGCGCGAGACGCTCGACCACCGGGCCGTAGGTTTCAAGGCGGCGGCGCGATTCCGCGTCGGCCTCCTGCACCACCAGCGCGGTCTTGGCGCCCGCCGGCACGTTGACCTCGGAGCGCGCCGAGCGGATCGCGGTGATCAGCGCCACCACCCAGTCGACGTCGGCGGTCGCGGCGGCGTCCACGCTGCTCGGCTGCGGCCAGGATTCGACGATCAGCTGGCCGCGCGGCGCGGTTGCGGTCTTGGCCCAGAGCTCTTCGGTGATGTAGGGCATGAAGGGATGCAGGAGCTTGAGCGTTTCGTCCAGCACCCAGGCGGCGGTGGCGCGGGTTTCGGCCTTCACCGCCTCGTCCTCGCCGGTGAGCAGCGGCTTCGCGATTTCGAGGTACCAATCGCAGAAGGTGCCCCAGACGAACTGGTAGATCGCGCCCGCCGCCTCGTTGAACTTGAAGCCTTCGAGCGCTTCGGTGACCGCGCCGGTCGCCTCGGCTAGCTTGCCGACGACCCAGCGGTTGACCGCGTGCTGCGGGGTATCCGGGCCGAAGCCCTCCACCAGCTTGCACTCGTTCATCTCGCAGAAGCGCGCGGCGTTCCACAGCTTGGTGGCGAAGTTGCGATACCCCTGAACGCGGTTCTCCGACATCTTGATGTCGCGCCCCTGCGCCGCCATCGCGGCGAGGGTGAAGCGCAGGGCATCGGCGCCGTAGGTCTCGATCAGGCCGAGCGGGTCGATGACGTTGCCCTTCGACTTCGACATCTTCTGGCCCTTCTCGTCGCGGACCAGGGCGTGGATGTAGACGGTCTTGAACGGCACCTCGCCCATGAACTTCAAGCCCATCATCATCATCCGGGCGACCCAGAAGAAGATGATATCGAAGCCGGTGACGAGCACGTCGGTCGGGTAGTAGCGCGCGAGTTCCGGGGTCTCCTCCGGCCAGCCGAGGGTCGAGAACGGCCACAGCGCCGAGGAGAACCAGGTGTCGAGCACGTCGGAATCGCGGGTCAGCTCGACCGCCTTGCCGTAGTGAGCGGCCGCGGCGGCCTGGGCCGCGGCCTCGGTCATCTCGACGAAGAACTTGCCGTCCGGGCCGTACCACGCCGGAACCTGATGCCCCCACCAGATCTGCCGCGAGATGCACCACGGCTGGATGTTGCGCATCCACTCGTAATAGGTCTTGCTCCAGTTCTCGGGCACGAACTTGGTGCGCCCGTCCTCGACCGCGGCGAGCGCGTCCTTGGCGAGCTCGGCGGCGTCGACGAACCACTGGTCGGTGAGCCACGGCTCGATGACGACGCCGGAGCGGTCGCCGAACGGCTGGGTCATCGGGTTTTCCTCGACCTTTTCGAGGAGGCCGAGGGCTTCGAGGTCGGCGAGGATCTTGTCGCGCGCGACGAAGCGGTCGAGGCCGCGGTAGGCCTCCGGCACCGCGTCGTTGAGGTGCGCATCGCGGTCGAGCACGTTGATGAGTTCGAGGTTGTGGCGCTTGCCGACCTCGAAGTCGTTGAAATCGTGCGCCGGGGTGATCTTCACCGCGCCGGTGCCCTTCTCCGGGTCGGCGTAGGCGTCGCCGACGATCGGAATCTCGCGCCCGACCAGCGGCAGAACCACGAACTTGCCGATCAGGTGCTGGTAACGCTCGTCGTCCGGATGCACCGCGACGCCCGAGTCACCGAGCATCGTCTCCGGGCGGGTGGTGGCGACGGTGAGGTACACCCCCTCCATGTCCTTCACCGGGTAGCGCAGGTGCCACATCTTGCCCTTGATCTCGCGCTGCTCGACTTCGAGGTCGGAGATCGCGGTGTGCAGCTTCGGGTCCCAGTTGACCAGGCGCTTGTCGCGGTAGATCAGGCCGTCCTTGTAGAGCGTGACGAACGCCTTCCGCACCGCGAGGTCGAGGCCCGCGTCCATGGTGAAGCGCTCGCGCGGCCAGTCGAGCGACGCGCCCAGGCGGCGCAGCTGGCGGGTGATGGTGCCGCCGGATTCCGCCTTCCACGCCCACACCCGTTCGATGAAGCCGTCGCGGCCGAGATCGTGGCGGGTCTTGCCCTCGCCCGCGAGCTGGCGCTCGACCACCATCTGGGTGGCAATGCCGGCGTGATCGGTGCCCGGCTGCCAGAGCGCGTCGCGGCCGTTCATGCGGCGGTAGCGGATCAGGATATCCTGGATCGAGAAGGTCAGCGCGTGGCCCATGTGCAGGCTGCCGGTCACGTTCGGCGGCGGGATCATGATGGTGTACGGCGCTTCGTTGCTGGACGGATCGCAGGCGAATACGCCCGAATCTTCCCACTGCCGATACAGGCGGTCTTCGATCTCGGCGGGGGCGTAGGTCTTATCCAGCATTTTCGGGAACCTCATCGGATACGGACGAATGCCGCGGCAAAGCGCGGCATCCTGTGTGTAGAAAAAGTTTGCGGCGGGCGCAAGACGCCCGCCGCTCGAAATCGCGGAATTCGGCTTTCGCTTACTTCATCGGGCCGATGCGGTTGACGATCCGCTCCACTTCGCGCTCGACGATGCGTTCGACGATGCCGGGCAGATTCTCGTCGAGCCACGACTTGAGGATCGGGCGCAGCAGTTCGCGCACCAGCTCCTCGAGGGTGACGCCGAGCTGGCCGACGCCGAGGTTGCGGCGCGCGAGCACGCTCGCGAGGCTCGCGAACGCCTGCTCGGAGACGTCCTGGGTGGTGCGGTCGAGGAGGTCCTCCTCGCTCATCCGGGGCTCGGGCGGCGGGTTCATTTCGAACACCGGGCGCGGTTCGGGCTCGGACGGCAACGGCGGGAAGTCCTCGAACGGATCGGGCTGCGAGACCGGCTCGGGCGGCTCGAAAGCCATCGCGTCGGTGAGGTCGAGTACATCCTCTTCCTCCTCGGGTTCGTCCTCCGGCTCCTCGTCCTCGATCATGTCCTCGGGGAGAAGCGCGATCGGCTCGGGTTCCGGCTCGGGCTCGGGCTCCGGCACGAACGCAATCGGCTCGGGCACAGGCTCCGGCTCGGGTTCTGGCTCCGGCGGCATCGGCTCCGGCTCCACCGGCTTGGGAGCGGGCGCGGCCGCAACCGGGGCCGGTTCAGCAGCGGGAGCGATCTCGCCCCCTTTCTTTCCATCGTCCTCGGACAAGATCCGACGAATGGAGGCGAGAATGTCCTCCATCGAAGGTTCTTGCTGGCCCTTGTCCTCGCTCATGGATGCCCAGCCTTCCGCACGCAGAAATCCGAAAGCATACGGTCATATGACCGCTCGCTCAGTCAAAACAACCCATAACACAGGTTGTTGCATAACTTAACCCGGATTTCACCGTAACCGCAACGAGATGTCACGGGCTTACGGCGCCGTTACGCGTCATCGGGCAGGCCGCATCGCCTCGGTTCCGTCGTCGGAGAACACCCCGCCGCCGATCCATTTGCCCGAAGCCTCGTCGTAGTGAACCTTGGGGTCGTAGACCGGCGTATCAAGATCGAGGTCGCCCGCGGTCAGGCGGCCGAGGGCGGAAAGCACCTGATACGAGGCCAGCGCCTCGTTGCGCTGCGCCCGCACCAAGTTGACCCGCGCGTTGAGCAGTTCCTGCTCGGCATCGAGCACGTCGAGGACGGTGCGCGAGCCCACCTCGGACTCCCGGCGCACGCCTTCGAGCGCGATTTCGGAGGCGCGGACTTCCTCGCGGTAGGCGACGATCTGCGCCCGTGCGGCGGTCAGCGATTCCCACGACGCTGTCGCGCCCTCGACGACCTGGCGACGCACCCGTTCGAGGGTCTTGCGGCTCTGCGCCGCCTGATCCTTGGCGGCGCGCATCCGCGCGTAGGTGCCACCCGCCTCGTAGAGCGGCATGGTCATCTGCGCGCCGACGGAATAGACCGTCGATTCGTCGTCGGGATAGCTCTGGTCGAAATACTGGCCGGCGCTCGCCACCAGGCTGACGTTCGGCAGCAGTTCGGCGCGCACCACGCCCACAGCGTTCTCGCGCGCGTCGACCGAGTGGTCGGCGGCGAGCACGTCCGGATTGGCGCCGAGCGCCTCGCCCACCAGGGTATCGAGACTGCCCGGCAGCGTTTCGGTCGGCGGCACGCGGTCGATGCCTTCGGGCATCTTGCCGACGACGCGCTGGTAGGTGGCGCGGGAAACCTGGAGATTGCCCTCGGCGGCGACGCGGTCGGCGCGCGCCTGCGACAGGCGGGCTTCCGACTGGGCGACGTCGGTGCGGGTGATCTCGCCGACCTGGAAGCGGTCGCGCGAGGCGTCGAGCTGGCGCTGCAGCACCTGCTCGTTGCTGATGTTGAGTTCGACCACCGACATGTCGCGCCAGACGTCGACGTAGGCGGTCACCGCGTCGAGCAGCACGGTCTGCTCGACCGAACGCAGCCGCTCGCGCTCCGCGAACACCGAGTTCTTCGCCTGGTCGACGGCGTTGACGGTGCCGAAGCCCTGGAACACCGGCTGTGTGACATTCAGGCTCGCGCTGCGGTCCTGCCGCCAGGTCGAGCGCTGGTCGATGCCGTTGATCTTGTAATTGTCGCGGTGGACGCTCGCGGCGTCGGCGTTGAGGCTCACCGTCGGACGCCAGCCGGACAGCGCCTCGGCCACGCCCTGGTCGATCGACCGCAGGTAGGCACGCTGTTCGAGCAGCTGTGGATTGGACGCGTAAGCCATCGCAAGGGCTTCGCGCAGGGTATCGGCGCGGGCGGCGCCGCTCGCCAGCACGCACGCGAGCGCAGCCAGGGCGATGCCACCGGTCAGTTTATGGCTACGAGACGCCATGAAGAACTCCATTTTCGACGATCAGGCCGCCCATCCCCGGACGGCAACAAACGCCCCTCGCCCGCGAGCGCGGGTCCCGACGCGAGATATATATACCGATCGGTACTTATTGTCCAGCGGCGAACCGCCGCGGAAACCTTAAGTATTTATATCAGAAGACGAATGCCGGGTCGCGGGAAAACCCCGGAAGCATCTTGATGCTGGCATCGAACTCGGTGCGGTGGCCGAACGCACCGCCGCGGCGGGTGACCAGGGTGGCGTGGCCCACGCCCTTCTCGCCCTGCACCACCGCGACCAGCCGTCCGCCCTCGGCGAGCTGGTTGCGCAGCACGTCGGGAACGCGCGGCAGCGCACCGTTGACGAAGATCACGTCGTACGGCCCCTGGGCCGGCAGGCCCTCGGCGAGCGCGCCCTCGACCACCACCGCGTTGTCGATGCCGAGGCCGAGGAGGGTTTCGGTCGCCCAGTTGACTAGGCCCGGGTCCTCCTCCAGCGCGACCACCGAGGACGCCATCTTGCCGAGCACCGCGGTCGAGTAGCCGGTGGCGCAGCCGACGTCGAGCACCGCGTCGTGGGTCTGCACTTCGGCGAGTTGCAGGAGGCGCGCGAGGATCATCGGCTCCATCAGGAAGCGGCCGCTGCCGACGGAGAGGTCGTCGTCGAGATAGGCGACGCCCTTTTGCGGCGCGGGCACGAAGACCTCGCGGGGAACCGCGCGCAGGGCCGAGATCACCAGGGGATCGGTGACGCGGTTGGTGCGGACCTGATTGTCCACCATGTTGCGGCGCGCAAGTTCGAAATCCATTGCGGTCATCCTCGGCATTTTCGGGAGCCGGCGCGGCAGGCCGCCGCACCACCATGGCGAACTATATAGACATCGAACGCGGCACAGACAAAGCGGAAACGCGCCCCCGCCGAAATCGCGAAAAAAGGGCCTTGACCCCCACCCGACCATCCCTTATACATCGCGACCTCACCGGGGCGACCCGGTAGGCTGCGCGGGCGAAACCGCCGCCCGCGGCGCGCATTCCGGAGTAGCTCAGCGGTAGAGCAGCCGGCTGTTAACCGGCTGGTCGGGGGTTCGAATCCCTCCTCCGGAGCCAGCGCCGCCCTCTCGGGCGCAACGATAATCCCAGATCCGTCTCGAGCCGCCCGCAAGGCGGCTTTTTTCTTGCCCGAAGCGCCCGCAAGGGTGAAAAATCCTCTTGATCGGCGCGGCGGCGTCCGTATAGTTGCGCCCTCGCGTCCTTGCGGCGCGGCACTGCCGAACGGATGGCCGGATGGCAGAGTGGTGATGCAGAGGACTGCAAATCCTCGTACGTCGGTTCAATTCCGGCTCCGGCCTCCATCTTCCCAAAAAACCGCGCGCCTGCGCGGTTTTTTCGTTTCCGTCCGGTGGAAACGCCTTTCCCGTGTGACGATAATCACACCGATTATTCACCCTGCTACGTCATATGGTGAACACCTTCTTCCGCCTGATCCGTCCCCGCCATAAGGTGATGATTTGGCAACGGGAATGATTTAGAGTGGCGTTTCCTTCGGGGAATGCATCCAATCGGAGTTCAGCCGGATGTCGATGACCACAGTGCTAGGAATTATCCTGGGATTCGGCCTGTTCGTCAGTTCGATCATCCTCAAGACCGCCAACTACATGCTGTTTCTGGATTTTGCCAGTTTCATCATGGTGATCGGCGGCACCTTCGCGGCCACCTTCATCGCGTTCGAATCCCGCTACGTGCTCAATGCCCTGCGCGTTACCGCGTCGATCATGTTCGTGCACCGGTTCAGCCGCTCGATCCTCACCAACGAGGTCGGCCGGGTGATCCGCTGGGGCTACATCGTGCAGAAGGGCGGCCTGCCCGGTCTTGAAACCGACGCCAAAGGTCTCACCCGCCAGGACCGCTTTCTCGGCTTCGCCATCGACCTGGTGGTCTCCGGCTACTCGGGCAACGAAATCCGCGAAATTCTCAAGAACACCGTCGAGACCACCTTCCAGCGCTCGGTGATCAACGCCGACATCCTGCGCAGCATGGGCAACACCGCGCCGGCGTTCGGCATGATCGGCACCCTCGTCGGCCTGATCATCATGCTCGACAGCATGGCGAGCGACCCAAGCCAGCTCGGCCCGGGCATGTCGGTGGCGCTGATCACCACGCTCTACGGCGTCCTCGCGGCGCGTCTGATCTTCCTCCCCGCCGCAAGCAAGATCCAGCAGCGCGAGGAGATCGTGCAGTTCCGCAACTACCTCCTCGCCGAGGGTATGGCGCTGCTCGCCGAACGCAAGAGCCCGCGCTACATCCAGGACAAGATGAACTCGTTCCTCGACCCGTCGATCCACTTCAACATCGACCGTCACCTCAAGGCACGCCCATGATTCCGCGCGAGCCCCGCCGCCCGCAGGGCAACGAAGACGACTGGATGACGACGTACGCCGACATGGTGACGTTGTTGCTCGGCTTCTTCATCCTGCTGGCGTCGATCTCGAAGGTCGACATGGCGCTGTTCGAGCAGGTGCAGGCGGGCATGGCGAAAGGCGTCGGCAAGCGCGACATCGAGACCCCGCTCGAAACCCTGAAGCAGGAAGTCAAACAGATCCTCGTCGAGATGAACGTCCAGGAGACCTCGAGCCTCGGCTCGGATTCCGCGGGCGTGATCATCGAGTTCGCGTCGAGTTCGTTCTTCGACCCCGGCTCGGCAACGCTCCGCGAAGAGGCCAAGCCGATCCTCAAGCGCGTCGCCGACACTCTCAACGCCGACGTCTACAAGAACTTCCAGGTCGAGGTGCAGGGCCACACCGACGACACCCCGATCCACACCCCGCAGTTCCCCTCCAACTGGGAGCTTTCCGCCGAACGCGCGACCGGGGTGGTGCGCTACTTCCTCGAACAGAGCATTACGCCGACACGCCTGCGCGCGGTCGGCTTCGCCGACGTCGCGCCGAAGGTTCCGAACCTCGACCCGTTCGGCAACCCGCTGCCGCAGAACCGCGAGATCAACCGGCGCATCGTCATCCGCGTCAATCCCAACCGCATCTGACCGGCAAACGAAAACGGCCCGCCTTCACGGCGGGCCGTTTCGCATGTCGCGCCGGAACCGGCTCAGGCGGCGCGCACACCGCCGAGGAAGCTCTCGACCACCGACTTGAGCCCACCGGCCTCGGTCGATAGCGTCCGCGACGACGCCAGCACCTGCTGCGACGCGGCACCGGTCTCACCAGCGGCACGGTTGACGCCTTCGATATTTGCGGCGATCTCCTGGGTGCCCGCCGCCGCCTGCTGGACGTTGCGGGCGATCTCCGCCGCCGCGGCGGTCTGCTGCTCGACCGCCGAGGCGATCGCGGTGGAGATTTCGTTGATCTCGCCGATCCGCCCGACGATACCGCCGATCGCCGCGACCACGTCCTCGATCGCGCCCTGCACCGCGCCGATCTGGCTACCGATCTCCTCGGTCGCGCGCGCGGTCTGGTTGGCGAGGTTCTTCACCTCTCCGGCGACCACCGCGAAGCCCTTGCCCGCCTCGCCCGCGCGCGCCGCCTCGATCGTGGCGTTGAGAGCGAGGAGATTGGTCTGGTTGGCGACGTCGGTGATCAGGCCGATGATCTCGCCGATGCGCGCGGAGTTCTGCGCGAGGCTCTTCACTCCGTCGTTGGCGCGTTCGGCTTCGGTCGCGGTGAGGCGGCTGATCTCGCTCGCGTGCGCGACCTGCCGGCCGATCTCGTTGATCGAGGCGGCGAGCTCCTCGGCGGCGGACGCGACGGTCTGCACGCTCGCCGACGCTTCTTCGGTCGCCGCGGCCACCGCCTCGGACTGGCGGTTGGTCTGTTCCGCGTTGGCGGACAGGCTCTGCGCGGTGCTGTCCATCTCTCCGCACGAGCGGGAAACGACGTCGAGCACGCCCGACACCCGCGCGTCGAACTCGCGGGTCAGGGTTTCGATCGCCTCGGCGCGGCGTTCGCGCTCGGCGCGCGCGGCGGCATCCGCCGCCGCGAGGCGCTCGGCCTCGATCGCGTTGGTCTTGAACACCTCGACCGCCGCGGCCATCGCGCCGACCTCGTCCCTGCGTCCCGCCGCGGGGATTTCAACGCTCTTGTCGCCGGCGGCGAGGCGGCGCATCGCCTCGGTCATCGCCTCGACCGGGTGGCCGATGCCGCGCTGCAACATCAGGCCCGCGCCGATCGCGACCGCCGTCACCACGCCGAGCAGCGCGAGCACCATCAGAATCGCCTGGTCGCGCACCGCGTCGGCCTGCGCGACCGAAGCGGCGGCGCCCTTTTCGTTGATCGCGACCAC
>QKGW01000141.1 GCA_003250275.1 Alphaproteobacteria bacterium | reverse complement strand
GGTCGCCCGCGCGGTCTGGACGATGCCGCCCTTGCGGAACTCGACGCCGACGGCGCGCCCGTTCTCGAACACCACGCGGCGGGTCAGCGCCCGGTCGACGAGGGTGAGGTTGGGGCGCCGCCGCGCCGGGCGCAGATAGGCGGTGGCGGTGGAGCTGCGGCGGCCGCCGCCGACCGAGCGGTCCATCGGGCCGAAGCCCTCCTGGCGGCGGCCATTGAGGTCGTCGGTCTCGGGGTAGCCCGCCTCGACGCCCGCACGGATGAAGGCGTCGTAGAGTGGCGTCCAGTGCGCGCCGCGGGTCACCTCGGTGGGGCCGCCGACGCCGTGGTAGTCGGTGTCGCCGGCCTCGGGGAAGTTCTCGCAGGCGCGGAAGTAGGGCAGGCACTGCGCGTAGGACCAGGTCGGGTCGCCGGTTTCCTTGGCCCAGCGGTCGTAATCCTTGCCGTGGCCGCGGATGTAGCACATGCCGTTGACCGAACTCGACCCGCCCCAGACCTTTCCGCGCGGCTGATACATCACGCGGTCGTCCACATAGGGCTCCGGTTCGGTCTCGTACCACCAATTGAAGGTCTTGCTCATCAGCGGCCAGGCGAAGGTCGCGGGCATGTGGATGTAGAGGCTGAGGTCGCGCTTGCCCGCCTCGATCAGGAGGACGGAAACGTCGTAGTCCTCGGTCAGGCGGTTGGCGAGCACGCAGCCCGCGGAGCCCGCGCCGACGATGATGTAGTCGTAGTCCTGGGCGTGTCGGGTCATCGATAGGGGCACTCCACGTGATGGGGTTCGACGTAGACGCTCTTCTCGAACGTCACCTCGGCGATCGCCGCCATGCCGCCGTTCTCGCGGCCGTAGCCGGATTGCTTGCAGCCGCCGAAGGGCATGGCGACGGGGGTGAGGTTGTAGGTGTTGATCCACACCACCCCGGCTTCGAGGCGGCGGGCGACGCGGTGGGCGCGTTCGGCGTCGGCGGTCATCACTCCGGCGGCGAGGCCGAAGGGCAGGGCGTTGGCGCGGCCGACCGCCTCGGCCTCGTCGGCGAAGCTCAGCACCGTCATCACCGGGCCGAAGATTTCCTCGCGGGCGATGGTCATCTCGTCGGTGCAGCGGGTGAACACCGTCGGCAGCACGAAGTTGCCGTCGGCGAGCGCCGGGCCGTGCGGCAGGCCGCCGCCCGCGGCCACCGTCGCGCCCTCGCGGATGCCGTGGCCGATGTAGCTCATCACTTTGTCGCGGTGTTCGCGCGAGACCAGCGGTCCGACCTGGGTTTCGGGGTCGAGCGGGTCGCCGAGGCGCAGCCGCGCGGTGCGGTCGAGCAGGCGGTGGAGGAAGGCGTCGTGCACCTCGGCGTGGACGAACACGCGGGTGCAGTTGGTGCAGATCTGCCCCTGGGTATAGAAGTTGCCGAGCATCGCCGCCGAGACCGCGTCGTCGAGGTCGGCGTCGGGGAACACCAGAAGCGCCGACTTGCCGCCGAGTTCGAGGGTGACGCGCTTGAGCGTTGCCGCGCTTGCCGCCGCCACCGCCTTGCCGGTGCCGACCTCGCCGGTGAACGAAACCTTGGCGATGCCGGGGTGCGCGGTGAGTATCCTGCCGACCTCGGCGCCGCCCTGGACGACGTTGAACACGCCTTCGGGCAGCCCCGCCTCGGCGAGGATTTCGGCGAGCAGCGGCGCGGACAGCGGGGTGAGCTCGGCGGGCTTGAACAGCATCGCGTTGCCCGCCGCGAGCGCGGGCGCGGCCTTCCAGCAGGCGATCTGGAAGGGGTAGTTCCACGCGCCGATGCCCGCGACCACGCCGAGCGGCTCGCGCCGGGTGTAGAAGTACGCGCCGCCGCCGACCGGGGTGCGCGGGCCTTCCGCGAGCGCCGCCGCGACCTCGGCGAAGTGGGCGAGGCAGTCCGCGCCCGAGGCGACGTCCGCCTCCGGGGTTTCGGAGAGCGGCTTGCCGCCGTCCAGGCTTTCGAGGTGGGCGATTTCGTCGGCGCGGGCGCGGATCAGCTCCGCCGCGCGGGCGAGCACCGCGCCGCGCGCCGCGCCGTCCATCTCCGACCACAGGTCGAAGCCCTCGCGGGCGGCGTCGACCGCGGCGTCGACATCGGCGGCGGTGGCCGCCTGGACGCGCGCGATCGGGCGGTTGGTGAAGGGGTTGAGAGATTCGAAAATCTCGCCGTCGCCGGGGGGCAGGTAGCCGCCGCCGACGTAGGACGTCATAAGATCGGTCATCGGGTTCCCAGTCGTGCGAGTTCCGCGTCGACGTATCCGAGCGCCAACGCGCGGGTTTCGGTGGGAGAGACGTCGCCCAGGGCGGCGCGGAGCCAGAGGCCGTCGATCAGGATCGCGAGGCCGGTGGCGATGCGCCGCACGGCCGCGGCGCGGTCGGGAAGGGCCTCGGGGAGGAGGCCGTTCAGGGCGTGGTGGAGGTTGCTCGCGAGACGCCGCGCGGTGATCCGGTGGATGCGCGCGAGGCGCGGCGCGCGGTGCGCCTGCGACCAGAATTCCAGCCACACGGCGCGGCTCTCCTCGCCGAACTGGTCGCCGCCGAGGTTGGCCGCGACGATCGCGCCGAGGCGCTCGGCGGGGGAGGCCGCGGCGGCGAGGAGCTTCGCCTGGCGTTGCCACAGCTGGAAGCAGACGTGGCGCATCGTCGCCTCCATCAGTTCCGCCTTGTCGCCGAAATAGTGGGCGACGAGACCGGCGCTCAGTCCGGCGCGCCCGGCGATGCGGGCGAGGCTCGCGCCCTCCCAGCCTTCGGCGGCGAGGGTTTCGATGCACGCGCGGATCAGGTCGTCCCGGCGTTCGGCTTTGAGGCTGCGGCGTCCCATGGCGGATGTTCTCTCATAGATTAATTGAACAGTCAATCAAAATATACGGTTTCCCTTGACACCGAGACCGGTGCGGGAGGATGACCGCTCGGTCCGGGGCACGGCGCCGGACGGCGCGATCGCTTGAAGGAGGAGACGATGGACGGCTATCTGGTCACGTTTTTCACTCAGCAGAACCGCGCCCACGACGGCACGCCGCTCGCCGAATGGATCCTCGAACGCGCCCGCGCGCTCGGCGTGCGCGGCGCGACGGTGTTCTCCGGGCGCGAGGGCTTCGGCCACGACGGCCGCTTCCACTCCGATAGCCTGTTCGACATGGAGGACAAGCCGTTGCAGGTGGTGATGGCGCTCACCCCGGAGGAAAGCGAGCGGCTGCTCGCCGCGATCGCCGAGGCGGGGGAGCGGGTGTTCTACACCAAGGCGCAGGTTTCGTTCGGCTTCACCACCGACGTCTGAGCCCCGGCGCGCGTTCATCGGTTTCAAGGAAGGGTTTTCTGTAATGATCGGTCCCGCTGTCAACGGCGCGGCATTGGTGTTCGGCGGCCTGTTCGGCGCAGCCATCGGTCCCCGGCTCAACAAGAACTTGCGCCAGCAGATTCCGCTGGTGTTCGGCTGCTCGGCGATGGGCATCGGCGTTGCGATGGTGCTCAAGGTGCACTCGTTCGCGCCGGTGGTTCTGGCGCTGATCTTAGGTGCGGTGTTCGGTATTCTGGTGCGCCTCGAGGAGCGCGTGCAGCGTCTCTCCAACAAATCGCGCAAGCTCGTCGAACGGGTGGCGCGGCCCGCGCCCGGCCTCGCGCAGGAGGAGTTCCTCGACAAGTTCGTCGCGCTCGTGGTGCTGTTCTGCGTCAGCGGCATGGGCGTGTACGGCTCGCTCAACGAAGGCATGACCGGCGATCCCTCGCTGCTGGTGATCAAGGCGATCCTCGATTTCTTCACCGCGCTGATCTTCGCCTCCAGCCTCGGCTTCGCGGTCTGCCTGCTGGCGGTGCCGCAGTTCACCGTGCAGGCGCTGCTGTTCTTCGGCGCGGTGCAGATCGTGCCGCTGACCACCCCCGCGATGATGGCGGATTTCTCTGCCTGCGGCGGTCTGATCATGCTCGCCACCGGCTTCCGCATCTGCGGCATCAAGCAGTTTCCCGTCGCCGACATGATCCCCGCGCTGGTGCTGGTGATGCCGTTCTCCTGGGCGTGGACCGCGCTGATGCCCTGAGGCGGCGGGCGGCGGAGCCCGGAGGCTCCGCCGTGGTCGTGGTTCAGAGCGCGGCCTCGACGCGCTTCGCGACGTCGGCGGGGACCCACGCCGACCAGACTTTCGGGTTGTCGCGCAGCCACTGCTGCGCCACCGTCTTGGCGGCGTCCGCACCGCCCTGCTCGCGCATTTTCACCAGCGCCTTCGAGACCATCGCGTTGTTGGTCTGGAACTTGTCGAGGAATTCGACCAGCTTCGGCGCCTTCGCCGCGAACGCGGTGTTGGCGGTGGTGTAGATCCGCATCAGCGGATAGGCGGTGGCCTTCACCGGCGGCTTGTCGGAGTTGAGGTCGTCCCAGACCTTCTCGTCGTACTTCGGCTCTTCGAGCATCACGCCGTCGTATTTGCCGAGCACCCAGGTCGGGCCCCAGTAGTAGTAGAGGACCGGCTTCTTGCGCTTGTAGGCGGAGGCGACCGCCGCCGAGAGCGCCGCGCCGGTGCCGGGGCGGAAGTTGGTGAAGTCGCCTTCGAGGCCGTAGGCCTTGAGCTTCTTCGAGTTGATCACCTCCGCGCCCCATCCGGCGATGCCGTTGTAGAAGCGGCCCTTCGAGGGCTCCTCGGGGTCGCGGAAGACGTCCTTGTACTTCGGCAGGTCGGCGACCGACTTCAGGCCCTTGGCGGGCGCGTCGGGGCCTTCGACGAGATAGCGCGGGACGAACCAGCCCTGCACCGCGTCGTCGAAGGTGGAACCGATGATCTTGACGCTGCCGCTCTCCTTGGCCTTGGCCCAGCTTTCGCCAAGCACGCCGATCCACTGCTCCATCGTCACGTCGATGTCGCCGTGGGCCATGCCGTTGAGCAGCGGGATGCTGCTGCCGGGGATCGAGGAGGTCTTGCAGCCATAGCCCTTCTCCGCGATGAACTCGGCGAGGGCGTTGTGGAAGGCGGCGGAATCCCAATCGAGCGCGGCGAACACGACCGGGCGGTCGACCTCGCACTTCGGCGCCGCGGCTTCGGCCGCGATCGGGGCGAGGCAGAACGCC
>QKGW01000098.1 GCA_003250275.1 Alphaproteobacteria bacterium | reverse complement strand
CTTGGTGCACCACCATCGTCGGTCCGGGCATGGTTCCGTTGAAGGTCATCGCCTGCATCCGCGTGCCTTCGTCGTCGACCACCACCTCCTTTTCGGCGATGGTGAGGGTGAAGGCGACGATGCGCGGCGCGGCCGTGGTGGCCTGTTCGTGGGCCATCACCGCGGGCGGCGGCAGCAGCGTCGGGGCGATCCGCTCGGCGGCGGCGGCCGGGGCCGCGATTGCGGCGGCGGCGGCGGCGAGGAGCAGGGTACGGCGGAGGGTCATTGCCTGGGTCCTTCCGTAACGGTTTCGGTGGAACCAGTGAGCGCGCTTTTCGCGCGGCGGTTTTTGCGGAATCGCAAGCTTGCGGACGATTCCTCCGAAAGAAGGGGACGGCATGACGGCGACACGACTGGACCGCGCGGTCCTTCACGATCTGCCGATGTTCCGCGACCTCGGCGACGCCGACGCCGATGCGGTGCTCGCGCACGCGTCGGCGCACCGCTACGCGGCGGGCGAGACGGTGTTCCGCCAGGGCGACCCGGCGGACGCGTTCTTCGCGCTGCTGCACGGGCGGCTCAAGGTGGTGCAGACCAGCGCCGACGGCCAGCAGGTGGTGGTGCGCCACGTCAACCCCGGCGAGATCTTCGGCATCGCGCGCGCGGTGCGGCGGCCGGATTTTCCCGGCACCGCTTCGGCGGTGAGCGACAGTCTCGCGCTCGCCTGGCCGTCGCGCGAATGGGACGTGCTCGTCGCGCGCTGCCCGGCGCTCGCGGTCAACGCCATCGCCACCATCGGCCAGCGGTTGCAGGACGCCCACGTGCGCATCCGCGAACTCTCCACCGAGGCGGTGGAGCGGCGCGTCGCGCACGCGCTGCTGCGGCTGGTGCGGCAGGCGGGGCGCAAGACCGAGGACGGCATCCTCATCGACTTTCCGCTCTCGCGGCAGGATCTCGCGGAGATGACCGGGGCGACGCTGCACACCGTCAGCCGGCTGATGGCGGCGTGGGAGGCGAAAGGGATCGTCGCCGGCGGGCGCAAGCGGGTGACGGTGCGCGACCCCCACGCGCTGGTGGTGATCGCCGAGGGGGAGTAGGCGCGGCTCAGCGCAGGAACGGGCCGAGCGCGCCGAGAGGGTCGTGCGTGCGCGCGACCGATACGATGAAGCCGTAGACCGCGAGCGCGAGGAGCCAGCAGGCGATCCGCACCGCGCGCGTCCGCCCGCGCCAGAACGCGGCGACCCCGAGCCCGACGTAGACGGCCAGCAGCGCCACCTTCGCCGTCAGCCACGCGTCGGCGAGCGGGTACTGCCCGACGACGACGGTGAGCATCAGCGCCGCGGCGAGCAGGATGGTGTCGACGACGTGGCTGAGGCGGCGCGCCGGTCCGGCGAGAGGCCAGCCGAACCCCGCGAACAGCGCCAGCCCGCGGACGAAGAAGAGCGCGCCGCTGGCGATCACCGCGGCGACGTGGAGGTATCGGATCTCCGCATAGAATTCGCTCATCGGGTCTCCCGCGCGGCGCGCGCGAGGTCGGCGAGCACGGCGTCGAGATCGGCGCCGTGGGCGCGGCAGGCCTCGCGGATCGAGTGGAACGGTCCCACCGGGCAGCCGATGCACAGCAGGCGGTGGCGGATGAACACCGGGATCGTCGCGGCGTCGGCGGACATCACTTCGTGAACGGCGTCCTCGGCGGTGATCGGGGCGGCGGGCATGGCGGTTCTCCTCGCGGAATTCCCGCATCCTCGCCCGCCGCGCGCCGTGCGTCGTTGCGCTCGCGCAAGTTCCCGCTACTTGAACCCCACCGGCATTCGCGGGGTGTAGGGGGTTTCGAGGGCGGCTATGTCCTCGGGGGTGAGCTCCACTTCGAGCGCCGCGGCGGCGTCCTCGAGGTGGCGCGCCTTCGATGCGCCGACGATCGGGCAGGTGATCGGGTCCTTGTGCAGCAGCCAGGCGAGCGCCACCTGCGCGCGCGGCACCGACTTCTCCGCCGCGACCTTGCCGACCGCGTCGACGATCGCCTTGTCGCCGGGCTGGTAGAGGGTCTTGCCGAACTCGTCGGTGGCGATGCGCTCGGTCGCCTCGTCCCACGCGCGGGCGAGGCGGCCGCGCGCGAGCGGGCTCCACGGCATCACCGCGATCCCCTCGTCGGCGCAGAACGGCAGCATCTCGCGCTCCTCCTCGCGGTAGAGCAGGTTGACGTGGTTCTGCATACTGACGAACTCGGTCCAGCCGTTCATCCGCTGGGTGTAGACCGCGCGGGCGAACTGCCACGCGTGCATCGACGATGCGCCGATGTAGCGCGCCTTGCCCGCCTTGACCACGTCGTGCAGGGCTTCGAGGGTCTCTTCGAGCGGGGTGCCGTAATCCCAGCGGTGGATCTGGTAGAGGTCGAGGTAGTCGGTGCCGAGGCGCTTCAGGCTGGCGTCGATCTCGCGCATGATCGCCTTGCGCGACAGGCCCGCGCCGTTGGGGCCGGGGCGCACGCGCTGGCACACCTTGCTCGCGAGGACGATGTCGTCGCGGTTGACGAGGTCCTTGAGGGCGCGGCCGACGATCTCCTCCGAGGTGCCGTCCGAATAGACGTTGGCGGTGTCCCAGAAGGTGATGCCGAGATCGAGCGCACGCTTGAGCAGGGGCCGCGATTCCGCCTCGGTGAGGGTCCACGGGTGAGTGCCGCGCTCGGGCACGCCGTAGGTCATGCAGCCGAGACAGATGCGCGAGACTTCGAGCCCGGTGGCGCCGAATTTCACATATTCCATGATCGCCTCCTCGTTGAGGGCACTCATGGTGCGCCCCGAGCACCGTCTTGCCAAGTGCGCAGGGCGAGGGCTAGACTCGCGTCATTCTCGACAGTTGCGGAAGCAAATCATGGAAACCTTCGACCGCGAGGCGATCGGCCGTCTCGCCAAGGCGCTGGCGTTCATCCGTGGCGGCGACCACGCCGTCACCCAGGTGATGAAGCGCGCCGCCGAGACCGGCGCCGAGGCCGACATCAAGAAGGCGCGGGCCGCGTTCATGAAGCTCAAGCCCGGCGAACGTCAGGCGGCGTTCGCGATGATCGAGGACGATTGACCCGAAAGGACGCTGCCATGCTCACCCTCTACATCGGCGACAAGAACTTCTCGTCGTGGTCGCTGCGGCCCTGGCTGGTGCTGAAGGCGGCGGGCGCGCCCTTCGAGGAGCGGATGATCCCGCTGCTCAAGAGCCCGGGCGTCTACCGCGACGGGCTCAAGGCCGATCTCCTTTCGGTCAATCCCGCGGGGCATGTGCCGGTGCTCTACGACGGCGACCTCGCGGTGTGGGATTCGCTCGCGATTTCGGAATACGTCGCCGAGCGGTTCCCCGAGGCGGGGCTGTGGCCCGACGCCGCGGCGGAGCGGGCGAAGGCGCGCGCGATCGCCGCCGAGATGCACTCGGGCTTTGCCGCGATGCGCGGCGAGATGTCGATGGACATCTGCGGTCGCCACGAGAAAACCCTCTCCGACGCGGCGCGCGCCGACGTCGCGCGGGTGATCGCGATCTGGGAGGGCTGCCGCGCCGAGAAGCCCCTGGGCGGGCCGTTCCTGTTCGGCGGCTTCGGCATCGCGGATGCGTTCTACGCGCCGGTGGTCGCGCGCCTGCGGACCTACGGCGTCGCGCTGCCGCCGGTGGCCAAGGCCTACGCCGAGGCGGTGTTCGCCTACGCGCCGATGCGCGAATGGTGCGACGGCGCGGCGCGCGAGATCGCGGCGCGGGAAGCGGCGGCGCGCTGACGCCGCCGCCCTTCCGGGGTCAGCGCTTCGCCATGTCGGCTTCGTAGCGCGCCTTGGTTTCGGCATTCATCGGATAGAGGCCGGGGAGCGGCACACCCTTGGCCACTTCCTCCATGATCCACGCCTCCATCCGTTCCTGCTCGGGGGCGAGTTCCAGCACCTCGTCGAGCAGCGCCGCCGGGATCACCACAGCGCCGTCGGAATCCGCCACGATCACGTCGTTGGGGAACACCGCGACGCCGCCGCAGCCGATCGGCTCCTGCCAGTTGACGAAGGTCAGCCCCGCCACCGAGGGCGGCGCGGCGACGCCCGAGCACCACACCGCGAGGCCGCTCTTCTCGACGCCGTCGATGTCGCGCAGCGCGCCGTCGGTGACCAGCGCGGCGACGCCGCGCTTCTTCATCCGGCTGCAGAGGATGTCGCCGAAGATCCCGGCGTCGGCGACGCCCATCGCGTCGACCACCGCGATCACTCCGTCGGGCATCGCCTCGATCGCGGCGCGGGTCGAGATCGGCGACGACCACGACGCCGGGGTCGCGAGGTCCTCGCGCGCGGGGACGAAACGCAGAGTGAAGGCGCGCCCGACGATGCGCTCGCCCGGCTCCATGCCGACGCAGGGCGCGGCGCCGCGCATCCACACGTTGCGCAGGCCCTTCTTCAACAGGATCGTGGTGAGGGTGGCGGTGGTGACCGACTTGAGGGTTTCGACGGCGCCCTGCGGCATCGGCGTGACGGCTTGATCCATTTCGGAAAATCTCCCAGCGGACGGTGAGGCGGAAAGTCTGCGCCGGGTTCGGCGCGGGTGCAAGTCAGCGCTGCGGGCCGCGCCGCGCGAACGGGGTTTCGAGGACCTCGGCGGCGAGGCGTTCGATCTCCGCCGCCTCGCGATTGAGCGCGGCGACCACGGTTTCGAGGCGTTCGCCCTCGAGCCGGGTCGTCACCGCCGCGACCGAAAGCGCCGCCACCGCGTGGCCGTCGGCGCGCCGCACCGGCACCGCCACGCCCGACATCCCAGGAATCAGCCAGCCGTTGTTGAGGGCGTAACCGCTCGCCCGCGCCCGCGCCACCGCGCCGGTGACGAAATCGTCCGCGATGCCGAACTTGCGCCGCCGCTCGCCGTCCTCGGCGACGATCGCGGCGCGCGCCCCCTCGGGCTGGAAGGCGAGCAGCGCGAGGCTACCCGCGCCGACGCCCAAGGGGCGGCGATCCCCCACCGCGAGGGTGAGGGTCTTGATCGGATAGGTGCCCTCGCGGCGGTCGACGCACACCGAATCGAGCCCCGAGATCAGGCTGAAATAGACGGTGTCGCCGGTTTCGACGCAC
>QKGW01000050.1 GCA_003250275.1 Alphaproteobacteria bacterium | reverse complement strand
GACAACTGCTTCTGCGAATACACCGACCACGGCCACTGCGGCGTGGTGAAGGACGGCTACGTCGACAACGACGCGACGATCGCCAACCTCGGCCGCCAGGCGGTGGTGGCGGTGGAGGCGGGCGCCGACATGGTCGCTCCCTCGGCGATGATGGACGGCCAGATCGCCGCGATGCGCGCCGCGCTCGACGAAGCGGGCTACGGAGAGGCGCCGATCATGGCGTATTCCTCGAAGTTCGCCTCCAGCCTCTACGGGCCGTTCCGCGCCGCCGCGGGCACCGAGCTCAAGGGCGACCGCAAGACCTACCAGATGGATCCGATGAACGGCCGCGAGGCGCTGCGCGAATCGGTCCTCGACGAGATCGAGGGCGCCGACATCCTGATGGTCAAGCCCGCGCTCGCCTACCTCGACGTGCTCGCCGGACTGCGCCGCCAGACCCATCTGCCGCTCGCCGCCTATCAGGTCAGCGGCGAATATGCGATGATCAAGTTCGCTGCCCAGGCGGGCGCGATCGACGAGAAGGCCGCGGTGCGCGAAACCCTCGGTGCGATCAAGCGCGCCGGCGCCGATCTCATCATCACCTACTTTGCGCGCGAGATCGCGCGGGGAGAGATCTGACCATGGCACTGCGCATCGGACTCGTCACCAGCACCTTCCACACCGCCGAAATGGCGATCATGCGCGACGCGGCGGAGAAGCGCATCGCCGAGCTCGGCTTCGAACTCGCCGACGTGGTCGCGGTGCCGGGCTCCTATGAGACGCCGTTCGTGGTCAAGCGCCTGATGATGCGCGACGACGTCCACGCGGTGGTGGTGCTCGGCATCATCGAGCGCGGCGAGACCGCCCACGGCCGGGTGATGGGCGAGGCGGTGTCGAGCGCGCTGCTCGGCCTCGAACTGCAATACATGAAGCCGATCGGCTTCGGCATCATCGGCCCGGAGGCGGAGCCCAAGCACTTCCCGCCGCGCCTGGTGCCGCACGCGGTCGCCGCGGTCAACGCCGCCGCGGTGCTGCTCGGCGCGCTCAAGGCCTGAGCCGCGCCGCCGTTCCCCCGAGGTTCCGCCGCCTGCCGATGCGGGCGGCGCAATGCTGGTTTGCGCGCGCGAGGATGACTCCTGCGGCAAACTCGGCTAGCTTCGCTGCGCGGCAATGCGTGCCGCACGTGACGATTTTCAGGAAAGACCCGAACCGATGACTTCTCTCGCCGACGCCGCTCTCGCCGCCAACGCCTGGCCGTTCCAGGAAGCCCGCGCGCTGATCGAGAAACGGCTCGCCAAGCGCGGCGCCGGAAACGAAGGCGGCGAGAAAGGCTACGTGCTGTTCGAAACCGGCTACGGTCCCTCGGGCCTGCCGCACATCGGCACCTTCGGCGAGGTGGTGCGCACCACCATGGTGCGCAACGCGCTCCAGGTGCTGCTGCCCAACGTCACCACCCGCCTGTTCGCCTTCTCCGACGACATGGACGGCCTGCGCAAGGCGCCCGACAACGTCCCCAATCAGGAGATGTTGAAGCAGCACCTCGGCAAGCCGCTGACCCGCATCCCGGATCCGTTCGGCACCCACGAGAGCTTCGGGCACCACAACAACGCCCGCCTGCGCGCCTTCCTCGACAGCTTCGGCTTCGAGTACGAGTTCCAGTCCTCGACCGAGTGGTACACCTCGGGCCGCTTCGACGAGGCGCTTCTGAAGGTGCTCGCCCACCACGACAAGATCCGCGACGTGGTGTTGCCGACCCTCGGCGAAGAGCGCCGCGCCACCTATTCGCCGTTCCTGCCGATCTGCCCCGAAACCGGCATCGTCCTCCAGGTGCCGGTGGTCAAGACCGACGTCGAGGCGGGGACGATCGTCTACAAGCGTGAGGACGGCAAGCTGATCGAAACCCCGGTCACCGGCGGCGCGGTCAAGCTCCAGTGGAAGGCCGACTGGGCGATGCGCTGGGCCGCGCTCGGCGTCGATTACGAAATGTCGGGCAAGGATTTGATCGATTCGGTCAAGCTCGGCACCAAGATCGTCAATATCCTCGGCGGCAGCGCGCCGCAGAACCTCACCTACGAGCTCTTCCTCGACGACAAGGGCGAGAAGATCTCGAAGTCGCGCGGCAACGGCCTCGCGGTCGAGGAATGGCTGACCTACGCGCCGCCGGAGAGCCTTGCGCTGTTCATGTACCAGAAGCCGAAGGCGGCCAAGCGCCTCTACTTCGACGTGATCCCGCGCGCGGTCGACGAATACCAGAGCTTCACCGAGGCGTTCCCGCGCCAGGAGATTTCCGAGCGGGTCAACAATCCCGCCTGGCACATCCACAACGGCACGCCGCCGATGGAGCCGGTCGCGGTGTCGTACTCGATGCTCCTCAACCTCGTCTCGGTCTGCCACTCCGACGACCCGGCGGTGATCTGGCAGTACATCAGCCGCTACGCGCCCTCCGCCGAGCCCGCGAACATGCCGTTCCTCGACAAGCTGGTGAAAAACGCGATCGCCTACTACCGCGACTTCGTGCTGCCGAACAAATCCTTCCGCAAAGCGACCCCGGACGAGGTCGTGGCGCTGCGTCAGCTGCGCGACGAAATCGCCGCGCAGCCGGACTGCGCCAGCCCCGAGGAACTCCAGACCGTGGTCTACGAGGTCGGCAAGGCCCACCCGTGCTTCGCTGACCTGCGCGCGTGGTTCAAGGCGCTCTACCAGATCCTCCTCGGCCAGGATACCGGCCCGCGCATGGGCTCGTTCTTCGCCCTCTACGGCCAGGCCGACAGCCTCGCCCTGCTCGACAAGGCGATCTCCGGCGAGGACTTGGCGTAACACCGGGCCAGGGGCTCCGGCACGGATCGCCGGGAGGGCGTCGCCCTCCCGGCGCCGGGATTCCCGTTGACGCCAAATGATGACTTCCAGTAGCCTTCTGCAGCCATGATCCATCCGCCGCTTTCGATCCAGCCGATCCCCTATCAGGGCAGCAAACGGGCTCTGGCTCCACGGATCTGTTCCCTGTTTCCCGAGGGCATCGAAACGCTTTACGAGCCGTTTGCGGGGTCGGCGGCGTTGACGCTCTACGCCGCGACGCATGGGCTCGCCGAGCGATTCGTGATCGGGGATGTTTACGCCCCGCTGATCGACCTGTGGGAGCTGATCGTGAACGATCCGGGCCTGCTATCCGATCGATACGGTTCCGTGTGGGCGGCGCAGTTCGATATCGGACCCGACCATTTCAATCGGGTGCGGGAGGAATTCAACGCGACCGGGGACCCGGTTTTTCTGCTCTACTTGGTGGCTCGTTGCGTCAAGAACGCGGTGAGGTTCAACCGCCAGGGCAGCTTTACCCAGTCGGTCGACAAGCGGCGGACGGGGATGCAGCCCGATCGCGTGACTCGCACGGTACATGCGGTCAGCCGCTTGCTGAAAGGGCGGGTCACTCTTTTTCGCGGCGATTTTCGCGCGTGCTGCGCCGACGCGGGGCCGGGAGATCTGATCTACATGGATCCCCCCTACCAAGGCACCACCTACGGACGCGACAAACGCTATGCCTCGGGCCTGGACCGCGAAGCGCTGATCGGCGCCTTGTGCGCCTTCGACGCGCGCAAGGTGCCCTACGTGCTTTCGTACGATGGGCAGCGAGGTGAAAAGGTGTACGGCGAGCCGCTACCGCCCCAGGTCATGGCCGATCGTCTTTCGATCCATGCCGGAAGGTCGTCCCAGGCGACGTTGAACGGCGGTTCCGACGTGACGATTGAAAGCGTCTACGTGTCGCGTTCGTTGAACGTCGCCGACGCGGATATTTTCCTCGGGCCGCCCGTGCAAGGTGCGCTATTTGCCTAGCGCGCGTTTCAGGTAGGTCGCGAGGTCGGTGGACGCCGCCTCGGCTTCCGCCTTCAACTGCTCGAACTGCCGGACCTCGTCGCCGCTCCACACAAGATCGACGCGGCGTGACGAGGTTCCCGCAATGTGGTGGTAGTCCTCCGGCGACGCCCAGAAGCAGGCGCGGCACCTCGCCGGGTCGCGCGCGACCAAAAAGTTTTCGCAGTGCTCGCACGACCAGCTCTTCGCCCGATTCGAGGATGCATCGAGGAGCATGAAGTCGCGCGGGTCCAACGCGCCGTTGTCGTCTCCCGCGATCTCGTAGGGCACGCGATGATCGATCTGGAGATAGCGTTCGTCCAGGCGCTCGCCGGTGACCGCGTCGCGCGCGCCGTAGGTTCCGATCAGGATCTGCTTGAATTGTTTAGGAAACGCCTTGCGCCCGCCGACGCGGCCCGCCCTGATCTTGGATGCGTCGTCGAAGGTGTATGCGCCCATACGCCGCCCGGTTTTCGGGCTGATCACGCTATGGGTGACGAGGGGGATTCCATTTTCCCGAACGTCGCGGATTGCACGGGGCGGGTGATCGTATCCGTAGAGGTCGCTCAGTTCGTCGTTGGTGATGATGCCGTGCTCAAGGATGTGCTCGATCACCGTGCGCGGGCGTTTCGCCTCGACGCTCCGGCAGAGTGCGAGCATCGCGTCATCCAGCGATGCGGCGGGGGTCGGCTCGATGTCGTCGAGTTCAGTCATCGTCGATCTGCAACAGGTTCTGTGGGGCGGTTCCGAGGGCGGCGGCGAGCGCTGCCAGGGTGGAAAGCGTAATGTTGCGTTCGGCCCGTTCGATCGACCCGATGTAGGTGCGATGGTAGCCGCAGATGTCGGCCAGCTCTTCCTGGGACAACCCAAGCCGTAGCCGGCGCGTTTTCACATTCGCCGCAACGACGCCGGGCAATCCGCCGAGGGTGGATTTTCGCTTTTCCATTATGGCGTTATCATATGAAATGACGACTATCGGTCTACAGACTCTTGATAGCGTCAGGCTGGTGTCCGGACATTTCCAAGAAAAAGGGCTCCCCGCGGGGAGCCCTTTTTCTTGGAAGCGCGCGGGATCCAGGGGCCGAGGCCCTGGCCTCGCGTCACTGGCAGTCGTTCGACCGGGCGAAGTCCATGTAGAGCTGGCGGGCGCGGCGGTAGATCGGGCCTTCCTTGAAGGCGACGTCGTCGATTTTGCGGCACCACGCGACCTTCTGGTAGTTGCCCGAGGCGAAGACCTCGT
>QKGW01000154.1 GCA_003250275.1 Alphaproteobacteria bacterium | reverse complement strand
AGGTGGCGAGCACGCGGCGGCGGACTTCCTCGCCGAGGTCCTCGATGTCGCGCGCGGTCGCGCCGCCGACGTTGACGAGGAAGTTGCAGTGCTTCTCCGACACCATCGCGCCGCCGATCCGGAGACCGCGGCAGCCCGCCTGGTCGACGAGCTCCCAGGCCTTGTGGCCGGGCGGGTTGGCGAAGGTCGAACCGCCGGTGCGGGTGCGCAGCGGCTGGCTCTCCTCGCGCGAGGTGCGGATCGCCTCCATCTTCGCGGCGATTTCGGCGGGATCGCCGGGTTCGCCCCGGAACAACGCCTCGACGACGATCCAATCGGGGGTGAGGAGCGAGCGGCGGTAGGCGAGGCCGAGATCGTCGGCGGTGAAGAAATGGCGGAAGCCCGAGGGGTCGAGCACCGTCGCGGCGACCAGCGCGTCCTTGATCTCGCGGCCGTAGGCGCCCGCGTTCATCACCACCGCGCCGCCCACCGTGCCGGGGATGCCGGAGAGGAATTCGAGGCCGGTGAGCCCGGCGCGCTGCGCGATCTTGGCGGCGGAGGCGTCGAGCGCCGCGCCGCCCGCGCGCACGTATTCGCCCTCGGCGGAAACCTCGGCGAAGGCGCGGCCGAGGCGGATCACCACGCCGCGCACGCCGCCGTCGCGCACCAGCAGGTTGGAGCCGACGCCGAGCACGGTGACCGGCAGGTCGTCGGGCTTGGCGGCGAGGAAGTCGGCGAGGTCGGCCATGTCGGCGGGCTTGAACAGCACGTCCGCCGGGCCGCCGACGCCGAACCAGGTGACCGAGGCGAGCGACGCGCCATAGCTCAGCCGCCCGCGCACCGGCGGCAGGCGATCGGCAAGAGCTTCGCGGCGCGCGACGTCGATCATTCGGCGCCTCCTTCGAGGGCCTGGAGCTGACCCGGCAGGGCGTTGGCCCACTGGCTGATGCTGCCCGCACCGAGGCAGACGACGAGATCGCCCGGCTTGGTCGCCTCGGCGATCATCGCGGCGAGGTTGTCGGGCGAGGGCAGCGGGTCGGCGTGGCGGTGGCCGCGCGCGCGCAGGCCTTCGACCAGGGAATCCTTGCACGCGCCCTCGATCGGTTGTTCGCCAGCGGCGTAGACGTCGGCGACGATCACCCGGTCGGCGGCGGAGAGGCAGAGGCAGAAGTCGTCGAACAGGCTGTGCAGGCGGGTGTAGCGGTGCGGCTGGACCACCGCGACCACCTGGTTCTCGCCCGCGACCTGGCGTGCCGCCTTGAGCACCGCGGCGATCTCGACCGGGTGGTGGCCGTAGTCGTCGACGATGGTGACGCCGCCGACCTCGCCGGTCTTGGTGAAGCGCCGCTTGACCCCGGAGAACGCCGCGAGCCCGGCTTTGATGCGCGCGGGTTCGAGGCGCATCTGGTAGCCGACCGCGACGGTGGCGAGGGCGTTCAGCACGTTGTGCTCGCCGTGCATCGCGACGTGGACGTCCTCGATCGCGACGGTCTCGCCCGAGCGGCGGTTGGAGATCACCACGTCGAAGGTCGAGCCCTCGGCGTCGTAGCGGACGTTGGCGCCGCGCACGTCGGCCTGGGGCGAGAAGCCGTAGGAGATCAGGCGGCGGTCGGAAACCTTGGGGATCAACGCCTGGACCTCGGGGTGGTCGATGCACAGCACCGCGAAGCCGTAGAACGGCACGTTCTCGACGAAGGTCTTGAACGCCGCCTTGGCGGTCTCGAAGTCGCCGTAGAAGTCGAGGTGCTCGGGGTCGATGTTGGTGACCACCGCGATCGTCGCCGGGAGCTTGGTGAAGGTGCCGTCGCTCTCGTCGGCCTCGACCACGATCCAGTCGCCCTCGCCGAGGCGCGCGTTGGTGCCGTAGGCGTTGATGATGCCGCCGTTGATGATCGTCGGGTCGAGTTCGGCGGCGACGAGGAGCGAGGCGATCATGCTGGTGGTGGTGGTCTTGCCGTGGGTGCCGCCCACCGCCACCGCCCACTTCAGGCGCATCAGCTCGGCGAGCATTTCGGCGCGGCGCACCACCGGGATCAGGCGCGCGCGGGCGTCCTTGACCTCGGGGTTGTCGGCCTTGACCGCCGAGGAGATCACCACCACGCGGGCGTCGCCGAGGTTTTCCGCGGCGTGGCCGACGTGCACGGCGATGCCGAGCTTGCGCAGGCGGTGGACGTTGGCGTTGTCGGCGAGATCGGAGCCCTGGACCTTGTAGCCGAGGTTGTGCAGCACCTCGGCGATGCCGCTCATGCCGATGCCGCCGATGCCGACGAAGTGGACGACGCCGATGTCGAGAGGGAGGGATCTCATCGGGCGGTCTCCTTCGGCAACAGGCCGACGACGACGTCGGCGAGACGGATGGCGGCGTCGGCGTGCCCGGCGGCGCGCGCGGCGGCGGCGGCGGCTTCGAGCGCGCGCGGCTGCGAGAGCAGACTTTCGAGGCGCGCGGCGAGGGCCTCGGGGGTGAACACGTCCTGCGGCATCAGCCACGCGCCGCCGGTCTCGGCGAGGGCCTGGGCGTTGGCGGTCTGGTGGTCGTCGATCGCGTGCGGATAGGGCACCAGGATCGCCGGGCGGCCCGCCGCGGTGAGTTCGGCGACGGTCGACGCGCCGGACCGCGAGATCACCAGATGCGCGTGCCCGAGGCGCTCGGGCACGTCGTCGAAGAAGCTCTGCAAGGTCACGTCGATGCCGCTGCCGGCGTAGGCGGCGCGGACGTCGTCGATGTCCGCCGGGCGCGCCTGCTGGCTCACCCGGAGGCGCGGCTTGAGCGCGTCGGGCAGCGCCTTGAGCGCGGCGGGGATCACCTGGGAGAGCACCGTCGCGCCCTGCGAACCGCCGAGGATCAGGAGCTCGATCGGGCCGGTTTCGTCGAGCACGGGGACGGGCAGTTCGCGCAACGCCTTGATCGCCGCGCGCACCGGCATCCCGACCATCGCGACCTCGGCGTCCTTGGGCAGGAACTTGACCTCGGCGAACGCGGTGGCGATGCGGCTGACCTTGGGCGCGAGGCGGCGGTTGGCGCGGCCGAGCACGGCGTTCTGCTCGTGGATCACCGTCGGCACGCCGCGCCAGACCGCCGCGGCCATGCCGGGGATCGAGGCGTAGCCGCCGAAGCCGACGACCGCCGCGGGCTTGAGGGTTGCGAGGAGCTTGCGCGCCTGGAGCACGCCGAGGCCGAGGTCGAGCACCGCCTTGATCTTGGCGCGCAGGCCGCGCCCGGCGATGCCGCCCGCGCGCAACGGATGGATCGCGACGCGTTCGAGCGCACCGCCCCACTTCACCCCGCGCGGGTCGGTGAGGAGAGCGAGATCGTAGCCGCGCGCCAGCAGTTCGTTCGCCAGCGCCTCGGCGGGGAAGACGTGGCCGCCGGTGCCGCCCGCGGCGAGAACGATGAGGTTGGGGTTGGTCGCGGGCGCCATCAGTTCTCTCCCCGGTCGGCGTGCTTGCGGGTGAGCGCCAGCACCGCGCCCATGCTCATCGACAGGCCGAGCAGCGACGAGCCGCCGTAGGAAATGAACGGCAGCGTCATCCCCTTGGTCGGGATCAGCGACAGGCTCGACCCCATGTTGATGAACGCCTGCATCCCGAACTCGGCGAGCAGCCCGCCGACCGCGAGCAGGCGGAACAGGCTCTCGTCCTTCATCGCGAGCATGAAGCCGCGGACCACGATGAAGGCGAACAGCGCGATCAGCAGCAGGCAGAGGATCATCCCGAACTCCTCGCCGGCGACGGCGAAGATGAAGTCGGTGTGCGCGTCGGGCAGCACTTCCTTGACCCGGCCCTCGCCCGGTCCGCGCCCGAACAGGTTGCCGTTCTGGAACGCCTGGAGCGCCTTGGTGATCTGGTAGGTGTCGCCGGTCGAAGGATCGAGGAAGCGGTCGACGCGGCTCTGCACGTGCGGCAGGAAGGTGTAGGCGGCGACCGCGCCGCCCGCGCCGAGGACCCCGAGCCCGACGATCCACATGATCGGCAGTCCGGCGAGGAAGAGCTGGCCGCACCAGGTCGCGGTGACGACGACGCTCATGCCGAAGTCGGGCTGGAGGATCAACAGCCCGAGGGTGACGCCGAGCATCGCGACGGCGATCTGCATCCCCGGGAAGGTCGGGTCCTCGCGGTGCGCCGAGAGCATCCACGCGGTGGCGACGACGAAGCACGGCTTCATCATTTCCGAGGCCTGGAGCGAAAAGCCGCCGAACTTGATCCAGCGGGTCGCGCCTTTGACCTCGGCGCCCGCGACCAGGGTCAGCGCCATCAGCCCGAGGGTGACGAGGAAGCCGATCACCGCGGCGCGGCGGATGGTCTTGGGCGTCTGCAGCGAAAGGAAGAAGATCAGCCCGATCGCGAAGGGGATGAACACGCCCTGGCGGATGACGAAGTGCAGCGCCTCGATGCCGCCCTTCTTCATCGGCGAGGCGGCGACGATCAGCATCATCCCGACCGCGATCAGCACGGTCAGCGCCGAGAGGGTCCAGCGGTCGACGGTCCACCACCAGCGGCCGAGAACGGAGGTATCCGCGCGGGTGAAGCTGCGGGTCATGCTGCGGGTCATGCGGCGCCTCCCCGGGCGTTCACCAGCTCGCGGAAAACGTCGCCGCGGTGTTCGAAGCTCTTGAACTGGTCCCAGCTCGCGCACGCGGGGGAGAGCATCACCACCGGGCGGGCGCCGGGGTGGCGCTTCGCGTAGGCTTCGGCGTCGTCGCCCGCGCGGGCGGTGGCGACGTCGAGGGTGCCGCAGCGTTCGAACGGCACGTCGTCGCCGAGGGTGGCGGCAAAGGCCTCGGTCGCGTCGCCGATCAGGTAGGCGCGCACGACGCGGCGGAAATAGCGCGCGAGCGGCGCGATCCCGCCCGCCTTGGGCTGGCCACCGAGAATCCAGAACATCGTGTCGTAGGCGGAGAGCGCCTTTTCGGTGGCGTCGGCGTTGGTCGCCTTGCTGTCGTTGACGTAGAGCACGCCGTTGATCTCGCCGACGCGCTCCTGGCGGTGGGCGAGGCCGGGGTAGGTGCGGATCGCCGCGACCGCGCGGTTGAGCGGCAGGCCGAGGGCGCGCACCGCGGCGAACGCGGCGGCGGCGTTCTGCGAGTTGTGGCGGCCGGTGAGGACCGGCACCTCGGCGAGGTCGAGCACCTGCTCGTGGACGCTGCCGGTGGCGTCGACGATGTGGCCGCTGCGCGCGTAGACGCCGCCCGTGGCGACCGTCTCGGTCGCCAGCGGCAGCACCCGCCAGCCGCCCTGGGCGGCGACGCTCGCGGCGATCGCGCAGCTTTCGGCGTCGTCGACGCCGATCACCGCGACCGCGCCGTCCGCCGGGTGGTCGAAGAGGTGGCGCTTGGCGGCGACGTAGCCCGCGAGATCGCCGTGGCGGTCGAGGTGGTCGGGGCTGACGTTGAGATGCACCGCGACGTCGGGGCGGAGCGACGGCACCAGTTCGAGCTGGTAGGACGAGAGTTCGAGCACGTAGACGCCGCCCGCGGGGAGATCGTCGAGGTCGAGCGCGGCGGTGCCGAGGTTGCCGCCCGCGGCGCAGGGAACGCCGTTCGCGGCGAGAACGTGCGCGATCAGGCTGGTGGTGGTCGACTTGCCGTTGGTGCCGGTGATGCCGACGAAGCGGCATTCGGGTTTGGCGCGGGCGAGCAGGTCGGCGTCGCAGATCAGCGGCACGCCGTGGGCGCGCGCGGCGGTGGCGAGGGGGTGCGGCTTCGGCAGGGTGTGGGGGATGCCCGGGCTCCACACCACCGCGTCGACCGCGCTCCAGTCGATCGCGCCGATCTCGGCGAGCGCGGCGTCGCCGACGGCGGCGCGGGCTTCCGGCTTGTCGTCCCAGGCGAGCACCTTCGCGCCCGCGGCGGCGAGCGCGTGCACCGCACCGGTGCCCGACTTGCCGAGGCCGACGACGACGAAGGTTTTCCCCTCGAAACCGGAAAGCGGGATCATTCTTCCCCGAACTCCCTAGCGCAGTTTCAGCGTGGTCAGGCCGATCACGCCGAGGATCATCGCGATGATCCAGAAGCGGATCACCACGGTCGGCTCGGCCCAGCCTTTCTTCTCGAAGTGATGGTGCAGCGGCGCCATGCGGAAGACGCGCTTGCCGGTCAGCTTGAAGCTCGCCACCTGCACGATCACCGAAACCGTTTCCAGAACGAACAGACCGCCGACGATGCCGAGCACGAGTTCGTGCTTGGTCACCACCGCGATCGCGCCGAGCGCGCCGCCGAGCGCGAGCGAGCCGGTGTCGCCCATGAACACCTGCGCGGGCGGCGCGTTGAACCACAGGAAGCCCATCGCCGCGCCGACCATCGCGCCGCAGAACACCGCCAGTTCGCCCGAGCCGGGGGTGTGGTGGATCTGCAGGTAGTTGGCGAAGACGACGTGACCGGCGAGGTAGGAGATGATCAGGAACACCGCCGCGGCGATCATCACCGGCACGATCGCGAGGCCGTCGAGGCCGTCGGTGAGGTTGACCGCGTTGCCCGCGCCCGCGATCACGACCGCGGCGAACGGCAGATAGAACAGCCCGAGGTCGATCACGTAGTCCTTGAGGAACGGCACCGCGATGCCCATGCGGTCGGGGTTGGCGGAGCCGATCCAGGCGATCCAGGCGGTGGCGACGAAGCCGATGCCGAGTTCGGCGGCGAGCTTCTTCTTGCCCGAGAAGCCCGCGGTCGAGCGCTTCGACACCTTCATGTAGTCGTCGTAGAAGCCGATCGCGCCGTAGCCGATGGTGACGAGCAGCACCGCCCAGACGAAGCCGTTGTCGAGTTTGGCCCAGAGCAGGGTGGAAATGCCGACGCCGAGGAGGATCATCAGGCCGCCCATCGTCGGCGTGCCCTGCTTGGTGAGGAGGTGGGTCTCCGGACCGTCGGTGCGGATCGGCTGGCCGCGGCCCTGCTTGCGGCGCAGGGTGCGGATGATCATCGGACCGAACACGAACGCGAACAGCAGCGCCGTCAGCACCGCGCCGGCGGTGCGGAAGGTGACGTACCGGAACAGGTTGAACGCCTGGAACTGGTCCGCGAACGGCGTGAGGAGGTGGTAAAGCATCGGGTTCGGTGTCCGGTCAGGTACGGTTCGGGTTGGACTTGAGCGCCGCGACGATGCGGTCCATCCGCATCCCGTGGGAGCCCTTGATCATCACCACGTCGCCGGGGCGGATCTCGTCGACGAGCGACGCGATCAACGCCTGGGCGTCGGGGGCGTGGGTGGCGCGCATCGCCTCCGGCGCGGCCTCGTAGGCGCACGCCATCAGCTCTCCGCAAGTGAACAGCCGGTCGATTTCACGCGCCTTGAGCTGGTGGGCGATCTGCTGGTGGAGGGCCCGGGCGGTCGGCCCGAGTTCGAACATGTCCCCCAACACCGCAATGGCGCGTCCGGTTCCATAAATCTGTCGCATCGTCGCGACCGCCGAGAGCGCGTCGATCGCGGCTTCGAGCGACTGCGGGTTGGCGTTGTAGCTTTCGTCGAGGAGGATGAACGCGCCGTCGGCGACCGGCACCTCGGTGATCGCGCCGCGCCCGTCGGGTACGCGGATCGCGGAGAGGGTTTCGATCGCCTGGGCGGCGTCGGCGCCGACCGCGATCGCCGCGCCGAGCGCCGCGAGGCTGTTCATCGCCCAGTGCTTGCCGATGAAGGGCAGGGCGTATTCCACCGCTTGGCCGCCGATTTCCGCCTCGATCAGGGTTTCGAGCGCGACCACGCGCGCGGCGACGAGCTTGAGGTCGGCGGTTGCGGCGGCGCCGAAGGTGATGACGTTGGCCGCGCCCGCGCGCTTCGCCGCGGTTTCCATGGTGCCGAAATGGGCGTGGTCGGCGGGGAGCACCGCGGTGCCGCCCGAGGCCAGGCCCTCGAAGATCTCGCACTTCGCCGCGACGATCGCGCCGAGGTTGCCGAAGTGTTCGAGGTGCGCCGGGCCGACGGTGGTGATCACCGCGACGTCGGGCCGCGCGATCGCGGCGAGGTCGGAAAGCTCGCCGGCGTGGTTCATCCCCATTTCCTGCACCGCGTAGACGCTGTCGCGCGGCAGGCGGGAGAGGGTGAGCGGCACGCCCCAGTGATTGTTGTGGCTGCCAAGGCTGACGTGGGTGGAGCCCTGCGCTGCGAGGATCGCGCCGAGCATCTCCTTGGTGCCGGTCTTGCCGACCGAGCCGGTGACGCCGATCACCTTGGTGCGCGCGGCGCGCGCGCGCCCGGCGGCGCCGAGGGCGGTGAGCGCGGTCATGGTGTCGTCGACGCGGATCGCCGGTCCGGGATGGTCGCCCCCGGTATGGACGAGGGCGCCGGCGGCGCCCTTCGCGAAAGCGTCGGCAACGTAGGCGTGCCCGTCGTGACTGGGGCCGGCGAGGGCGACGAAGAGGTCGCCCGGCGCAACCGTGCGGCTGTCGATCGACACGCCGGTCGCGGCGAAGGGGGCGGAGGCCTTCGCCTTCAAAATCTTTTCCAGTTCGGCGGAGGTCCACAGGGGTGCGGTCATCTCACCAGATCTCCCGTGCGAGCGTGTCGACCACGGTGCGGTCGTCGAAGGGCAGCACCGTCGCACCGACGATCTGCCCGGTTTCATGTCCCTTGCCCGCCACCAGCAGCACGTCGCCTTGGCGCATTCCGGCCATCGCCGTCTTGATCGCCTCGGCGCGGTCGCCGATTTCCTCGGCCTCCGGGCATCCGGCGAGCACTTCCGCGCGGATCGCGGCGGCGGCTTCGGTGCGCGGGTTGTCGTCGGTGACGATGACCCGGTCGGCGAGGCGCTGGGCGATGGCTCCCATCGCCGGCCGCTTGCCGCGGTCGCGGTCGCCGCCGCATCCGAACACCGCGATCAGGCGGCCGCGGGTGTGCGGACGGAGCGCGTTGAGCACGGTTTCGAGCGCGTCGGGCGTGTGGGCGTAATCGACATAGACGGCGGCGCCGTCCTCGCGCAAGGCCCTTCTTTCGAGCCGTCCCGGCGCGCCCTTGAGGTGGGCGAGGGCGGCGAGCGCGATCTCTTTGGAAATCCCGGTGGATAGGGCGAGGCCGAGGGCTGCGAGGGCGTTCATCGCCTGGAACGCGCCGGCGAGCGGCAGCACCACGCGTTCGGCCTCGCCGTCGACGCCGAGATCGAGAATCTGACCTTCGGCGGTCGGCGCGCGGCCGCGCAGGCAGAGGCGGCGGGCGTTGCGGCCATAGTCGACGACGTCGAGGCCGCGGCGGCGCGCGACGTCGCGCAGCGGCGCGAACTCGGGAATGTCGGCGTTGAGCACGGCGGCGGCGCCCGCGGGCAGCAGGGTGTCGAAGAGCCGCGCCTTGGCGGCGAAGTAGGCGACCTCGGTGCCGTGGTAATCCATGTGGTCGCGCGTCAGGTTGGTGAACGCGGCGGCCTTGAGCGGCAGGGCGTCGAGGCGGCGTTGGTCGAGGCCGTGGCTCGAGGCTTCGAGGCAGGCGTGGCCGACGCCCTTGGCGGCGAGTTCGCCCAGGGTGCGGTAGAGGGTGACGGTGTCGGGGGTGGTCAGGTTGCCCTTGACGTGGCCGAACGGCGAGATCGCGCCGAGGGTGCCGAGGGAGGCGGCGGCGAACCCGGCGCGGGTCCAGATCTGCCGGGTGAATTCGGCGATCGAGGTCTTGCCGTTGGTGCCGGTGACGGCGGCGACGATCCCGGGCAGCGGCGCGTAAAACGCGGCGGCGAGGTGGGCGAGCAGGCGGCGCGGGTCGGCGGAGGCGAGCACCGCCATGCCCGCGGGGATGCGCGCGGCGTCGGTGCCGGCGGGAACCAGGGCGACGCTCGCGCCGGCGGCCGCGGCCGGGGGGAGGAAGTCGCGGCCGTCGGCCTTGGCGCCGGGGAGCGCGGCGAACAGCGCGCCCGGCGTCACCGTCCGGGAGTCGATGGCGAGCGCGGTCACCTCGGCGGCCCGCCCGCTCACGACGAGCGAGGGTTCGGCGGCGCGGGCGGCGGCGATCAGCGCATCCCAGAGCATTCTCAGTCCCCCTTCATCGCCGCGACCATCAGCGGGCCGCTCTTCGGGTCGGCCTGCTGGAACGGGTCGGCGGTGGGCTCGACGCCGAGCATCGGCGCGATCGCGGCGATCACCTTTCCGGCGGTCGGCGCGGCGTTCCAGCCGGCGGTGGCGAAGTTGTAGGTGGAGGGGAGGCCCTTGGGCGCGTCGAGGGTGACGAGCACGGTGTAGCGCGGCTTGTCGGCGGGGAACACCGCGAGGAAGCTCGACAGCAGCTGGTGCTTGGCGTAGCGGCCGTTGACCACCTTTTCGGCGGTGCCGGTCTTGCCCGCGACGCGGTAGCCCGGAACCTCGGCCTTCTTGCCCGAGCCCTCGGTCACGACCATGCGCATCAGGCGGCGCATCATCTGCGAGGTGCGCTCGGACACCGCGCGCACGCCCTGCGGCGGCTCGTCCGGCTCGTGCGCGAGCAGGGTGGCGGGGTGGAACACGCCGCCGTTGACCACCGCCGAGGCGGCGGTCGCGACCTGCAGCGGCGAAACCGAGATGCCGTGGCCGAAGGCGACGGTGGCGACGGTGATGTTCGACCAGTTGCCCGGCGGCACCTGCGGCGCGCCGACCTCGGGAATTTCGAGCGCGGCGGGGCGGGTGAGGCCGAAGCGGTCGAGGTAGGCGTGCTGGAACTCGCCGCCGAATTCGAGCGCCATGCGCGCCGAGCCGATGTTCGACGAGTTGATCAGGATTTCCGGCACCGACGCCGGGCCCTTCAGCGAGTGGAGATCGTGGATGGTGTAGTTGGCGATCTTGAGCGGGCTGGTGTCGTAGCGCGAGGTCACCTGGATCTTGCCGCTTTCGAGTGCGATCGCGGTGTTGAACACCTTGAAAACGCTGCCCATTTCGTACACCCCGAGGGTGGCGCGGTTGAACATCGCGTCATCCGTCATGGTCTCGGGGCGGTTGGGGTCGAAGTCCGGCAGCGAGACCAGCGAGACCACCTCGCCGGTGCGCGCGTCCTGCACCACCGCCGCCGCGCCGTCCGCCTTGAAGGTGGTCATCGCCTCGCCGAGGATGCGCATCACCGCGGTCTGGACCCGGAGGTCGAGCGAGAGCCGCACCGGCGCGCCGTCCTTGAGTTCGTCCTCGAAGCGCCGCTCGACGCCCGAGATGCCGCGGTTGTCGATGTCGGTCTTGCCGACGACGTGCGCAAACAGGCCGCCCTGCGGATAGACGCGCAGTTCGCCGTCCTCGAAGCCGAGCGCGGGCACGCCGAGGCGGTTCACCGCGAACTGCTGCGCCGGGGTGAGGTGGCGGTGGAGGTAGACGAACGCCTGGCCCGACTTCAGCCGCTCGACGGTCTTGGCGACGTCGATCTCCGGGAGAATGTCCTTGAGGTCGCGCGCGACCTTCTCCGGCTCGCGGACGATGCGCGCGTCGGCGTAGAGGTTCACCGTCGGCAGGTTGGTGGCGAGGAGGATGCCGTTGCGGTCGGTGACGTCGCCGCGCACCGTCTTCATCGGCAGTTCGGGCTGCGGAATCGCGCGCGCCACCTCGGTGGCATTGGGGTGGAAGGCGACGTCGACGAGCCGCACCGCGACGGTGAGGAAGAGCAAGAGAAAAACCCCGCCGGCAAAGGCGAGGCGGTTCCGGCCGGTTTCGAGCGCAGACTTGGTCGTCCCCTCGAGGCGCACCAGACCGGGGCGGTCGGGCGGCGTGGGGGCGGGGGGGAGGTCGATACCGGGAACGATGGCGGGCGGGGTCTTGCGGCGGATCATGGCGTGGTCCTCCGGCTGGCGACTTCGGGCGGGCCGGGCGGCGCGCTCGGCCGCGCGGGCTGCTGCGCGGCGCGCGGCTCCGGCTCCTCGGCGGCGAACGGCAGGGCCTTGACCGAGGCGATCTGCGCCGAGGTCACGGGGGAGAGCTTGAGGTAGGTGTCGGCAAGGCGCTTGAGGCGCGTCGGGTCGTTGAGGTGGCTCCACTCGGCCTTGAGCACGCGGATCGCGTCGCGGTCCGACCGGATGTCGCGCTGCAGCACCGAGAGGCGGGTCTCCATCTCCTGCACGCGGGTCTTGACCGCGACCAGGCCGACGCTGATGACGCTGAACAGGAACACGGTGATCACGGCGAGACGGATCATGACGCGCCTCCTTTCCCGGTCCGCACGGCGACGCGCAGGCGGGCGCTGCGGGCGCGCGGATTGAGCCGGATTTCGCTGTCGCTCGCGGTGATCGGGCGTCGGCTCGGCAGGGTGAACGCCGGCGCGGCCGCCGGAGCGGCGTGGGGCATGTGGCGCGAGGGCGCGGCTTCGCGGCCGCTCTTCGCGTCGAGGAACCGTTTGACGATGCGGTCTTCGAGCGAGTGGAAGCTCACCACCGCGAGCACACCGCCCGGCGCGAGCAGCTCGATCGCGGCGGCGAGCGCGCGTTCGAGTTCGCCGAGTTCGTCGTTCACCGCGATGCGCAGCGCCTGGAAGGTGCGGGTGGCGGGGTCGATGCCGTCCTTCGACGGGCGCACCGCGCTGCGCACCGTCGCGGCGAGCTGGAGGGTGGTGGCGAACGGCGTCTCGGCGCGGGCGCGCACGATCGCGGCGGCGACGCGGCGCGACGCGCGCTCCTCGCCGTAGGTATAGATGACGTCGGCGAGTTCGGCTTCGGGCAGGGTGTTGACGAGGTCGGCGGCGGTGGGGCCGTCGCCGCCCATGCGCATGTCGAGCGGGCCGTCCTTCTGGAACGAGAAGCCTCGCTCGGCCTGGTTGATCTGCATCGACGAGACGCCGATGTCGAGCGCGATGCCGTCGATGCGTCCCTTGGCGGCGGGCGGCAGCAGCGCCGCCATCTCGCCGAAGCGGCCGGGCAGGAACTCGAAGCGGCCGGGGAACGACTGGCCGACCGCGAGCGCGGCTGCCGCGGCGGAGGGATCGCGGTCGATCGCGAAGACGCGGCAATCGGCGGCGGCGAGGATCGCGCGGGTGTAGCCGCCCGCGCCGAAGGTGCCGTCGACGTAGATCCCGCCGGCCTTCGGCTTGAGCGCGCGCACCACCTCGGGGAGGAGCACGGAGATGTGCGGTGCGCCGATCATTTTTCGCCCCGGCTGCGCGAGAGGACGAGCGAAAGGCCCTCGGCCTTGGCCCGCTGCATCCGGGCGGCGAGGTCGGCGTGGTATTCCTCCGGGTTCCAGATGCGGAAGGTGCGGCCCATGCCGGTGATCACCGCGGAGGTGGTGATGCGGGCGTGGCCGATGAACAGCTCCGGCAGGGTGATGCGGCCGGTGGTGTCCCACGACAGGGCCTGCGAAAGGCCGAAGATCAAGCCCTGGATGTCGTCCACCTGCTCGGAGAAAACGTCAAGCTCGTCGGTCGCCTCGCACATCTGGTCGAGGCGGTCGCGATGGCAGCATTCGATGCACGGGAGCTTGAAGTTCGGATAGGCGACGAGCTCTTCCTCGCCCCCCATCGCGACCAACTGGTTGCGCAACGGCGCGGGGACGGAGAGCCGTCCCTTCGCGTCGACCTTCACGGTCGTGGTGGAAATGAAGGCCCTGGCCTTCGTTCCTTCCGCCATGGTGTTGCGCCTTTCGTTGGTAGCGCCGCGTCCGGCGCGCCACGCAAGTTGTCTTTGTGTGGGTATTTATGGGTTAACATGGGATTGCTTGCCAGTCAATCAACGCGCCATGGGAAAAACCGCCAAAAACCCGAGGTTTTCCGGGGAGTTCACGGATTTCGTCGCCGACTCGCGGTAAGGCGTTCGGAATCCTCGATTTTGCGATTTGCAAACAAAACCGGGTGCGGAGACTGGCGCGGCGTTCGCCTGTGACGCGAAACACTCCGGAATATTGGAGTTCTTGCTTTGTTCTACTTCCCGCAACCTGAAATCGGCGCGACGCGGGTGGAACGGCGAAGACGGAGAATCGCGTCAGAAGGTCTATAAGCCGGGTTTTGTCCTCGCCCGGAGGCGATGGATGACCATTCATCTGGGACGCCTGTTGCCAGACGCCTCGAGCGACCAACCCGGACGGCGGCGCGAAAACGTCGCTTGCCTTGCGGCGTGCCATCCCTATTCGGTCTTGCTCCCGGTGGGGTTTACCATGCCGTCCCCGTCGCCGGGGCCGCGGTGCGCTCTTACCGCACCCTTTCACCCTTACCGGGCCGAAGCCCGGCGGTTTGCTTTCTGTGGCACTTTCCCTGGGGTCGCCCCCGCCGGACGTTATCCGGCACCGTGTTTTCGTGGAGCCCGGACTTTCCTCGATCCCGGTTGAGCGGGACCGCGGTCATCCGACCTTCTGACGCGGGCCGATACTAATCGGGAATGGGTGCGCGATGCAATTTTGCTATCGTGCGGATTGGCAGGATGGAGGCGGAAATCGTGCGGCAACTGTTTCTTCCCGGCGCGGGCGGCAGCGCGGGCTTCTGGAAACCCCTGGCGGAACGGCTGCCGGGCGGGGCCGAGCGCCGCTTCTTCGCCTGGCCCGGCCTCGGCGACGAACCGCCGGATCCCGCGGTGCGCGGGATCGACGATCTCGTCGCGATGGTGACGGACGCGCTCGACGACGCGCCCGCCGATCTGATCGCGCAGTCGATGGGCGGCGTCGTCGCGGTGCGCGCGGCGCTCGCACGTCCCGGACGGGTTCGGCGGCTGGTGCTTGCCGCGACCTCGGGCGGCGTGCCGGTGGCGGACCTCGGCGGCGCGGACTGGCGCGGCGACTATCGCGCCGCCTATCCCGCAGCCGCCGCGTGGATCGCCGCGCCGCAGCCGGATTTCTCCGCGCGCCTCGGCGAGCTCGCGCTGCCGTGCCTGCTGCTGTGGGGCGACGCCGACGCGATCAGCCCGCCCGCGGTCGGGCGGCGGCTGCTGGAATTGCTGCCGGATGCGCGCCTGCACGTCGTCGCGGGCGGGGCGCACGACCTCGCGGTGGTCCACGCCGAGGCGCTCGCGCCGCTGGTCGCGGAGTTTCTCGGCTGAGGATCAGACGGTGGAGACGCCCGCCGCCTTGAGCAGTCCGGCGAGCAGTTCGGCGGTTTCGCGGTCGGGCAGGCCGTCGACGCGCTTCGGGCGGAAGTGGCGCTGGAACGCGGCGAGCGCGGCGTGCGGGTCGGCGACGTCGTAGCCGAAGCGGCCGAGCGCCTCGATCGTCGCCGCCATTCCCCAATGCGGCACCGGCGCGGGCGCGGGCCACAGGCCGACGCCGCCGGCGGCGAGGCGCTGCCAGGGGAAGCGTTCGCCGGGGTCCTGCTTGCGGCGCGGCGCGATGTCGGAATGCCCGACGACGTTGCGCGCCGGGATCGGGTGGCGGGTGAGGATGTCGCGGCAGAGGTCGGTGACCGCGTCGACCTGCTTGAGCGGGAAGTCGCGGTAGCCCCAGTCGTGGCCGGGGTTGACGATCTCGATGCCGATCGAGCGGTCGTTGACGTTGGGCTCGCCGCGCCAGAACGACACGCCCGCGTGCCAGGCGCGCAGGTTTTCGGGCACCAGCGGCGTGATCTTGCCGTCCTCGTCGACGAAGTAGTGGGCGCTCACCTTGGCCTCGGGGTCGCGCAGGCGCGCGAGCGCGGCCTCGGCGGTTTCCATGCCGGTGTAGTGCAGCACCAGGACGTCGACGGCGCCGCCCTCGGGGCGGGGTTCGCAGTTGGGCGAGAGGGCGTCGGGCATCGGAAACTCCCCGGAAGATGGCGAACGGCGAAAGCCGAGTTATATGGCATTCGTCGGCCCGGCGAAAGCCGCGGGCGCGAAATCGGGAGACGGAGATGACGCAGGATTTCTGGGATACGCGCTTCGGCGGCGAGGATTACGTCTACGGCACCGAGCCGAACGCGTTCCTGCGCACGCAGGCGTTCCGCCTCGCGCCCGGTGCGCGGGTGCTGCTGCCGGGCGACGGCGAGGGCCGCAACGGCGTGTGGCTGGCGGAGCAGGGAATGGACGTGCTCTCGGTCGACGCCTCGGAGGTCGGGCTCGCGAAGGCGCGGCGGCTCGCGGTGGCGCGCGGCGTGCGGATCGCCACCGAACGCGCCGACCTAGTGCGCTGGGAGTGGCCGCGCGCGGCGTTCGACGCGGTGGTCTCGGCGTTCCTCCACCTTGCGCCGGAGGACCGCAAAATCGTGCACCGCGCGATCGCGGCGAGCCTGCGCCCCGGCGGCGTGGTGATCCTCGAAGCCTTCCGCCCGGAACAGCTCGCGCACGCCAGCGGCGGCCCGCGCGACGCGGCGATGCTGTACGCGCCCGAGGTCCTGCGCGCGGATTTCGACGGGTTGGAGGTGCTGGTGTGCGAGGCGGCCCTCGATCCCCTCGACGAGGGGACCTTCCATTCCGGCCCCGCCGCGACGGTGCGGTTCGTGGCGAAGCGACCCTAGATCGCGCGGGCGCGGCGGCGCGGCCAGTTGAACTGGATCAGCGCGACGCCGGTCATGGTGACGATGCCGCCCGCGAGCTTGCCGAGGGTGAACGGTTCGCCGAGCAGCAGGATCGCCGAAATCACGCCGATCACCGGCGCGAGCAGGGTGAACGGCACCACCAGCGAAAGGTCGTGGCGTTGCACCAGCCCGTACCACAGGCTGTGGCCGATGATCGACGCGCCGACCGCCGAGAACAGCACGCCGCCCCAGGCCTGGAGCGACGCCGCCTGGATCGCGGCGACGTGGCCGTGTTCGAGCAGCAGCGACGCGAGAAGCATCTGCGGCACCGCGAACAGCGCCGTGCCGCCGATGTAGGTGAGGCTCGGGATCGGCGGCACCTTCTTGAACAGTGCGCTCGAAATCGCCCAGCACAGCGCCGCGACGAGCAGCAGCGCGATCGCGAACGGCTGGCTCTCGCCCGGCGATCCGGCGAGGATGACGATGCCGCCGAAACCGAGCAACACGCCCGCCGCGCGCTTGATCCCGACGCGCTCGCGGAACATCAGCGCGCCGACGAGCACCCCGAACGGCACCGAAGCCTGGAGCACGATCGCGGCGGTGGCGGCGTCGACGTAGACCATCGCATAGAAGAGGACGCCGAAGTGCAGGCTGCCCATCGTCACCGAGAGCAGGATCAGGCTCGGGATGTGCTCGCGGCGCATCGGCGCGAACGGCAGGATCGCGGCGGCGACGAGGAGGAAGCGCAGCGCGGTGACGAACAGCGGCGGGATTTCCGCGACGCTGAGCTTGACCGCGACGTAGTTGAGGCCCCAGCACACCACCACCAGCGTGGCGAAGAACAGGTCGCGGCCGCCCAGGCGGTCCCCGGCGGCGGGCGGTGGCGTCACTTGAGACCCCGCTGCCGCTTGATCTCCTCGTAGGCGGCGTTGATCGCCGCCATCGTCGCGTTGGCGTTGGCGACGAGCTCGGGCGGCATCCCCTTGGCGATCAGAAGGTCCGGGTGGTTCTCGCGGATCAGGCGGCGGTAGGTGTCCTTGACCTCCTGGTCGGAGGCGGTGCGCGCGAGGCCGAGCACCGCGTAGGGGTCCTCGGTGGTGGGGCGCGCGCCGCCCGCGCCGCCGGCGCGGGCACGGGCGCGGATGGTGTCGAAATGGGCGGCGGAGAAGCCGAAGATCTGCGCGACGCGGGCGAGGAAGGCGAGTTCGGCGGGGTGGAGGTCGCCGTCGGCCTGGGCGATCTGGAAGAGCGCGTGGAGCAGTTCCTCCAGCACCACCGGGCTGTCCTGGAACAACTGCGCGATCTGGCGCGCGTAGACCTCGAAGCCGTCGGCGGTCTGGCGCGCCTGGTCGAACATCGCGCCGACCTTGACCATGTCCTGCTGCGGGATCTGGAACAGACGCTTGAACGCGTCGATCTCGGCGCGGGTGACGACGCCGTCGGCCTTCGCCATCTTCGCCGAAAGGCCGATCACCGCGAGGGTGAAGGCGACTTGGCGTTCCTGCTCGGTGCGCGCGCCTGCCGCGCCTGCGCCCATCCACGGCGGTAGGGACTGGGCTTCGCCGTTCTCGATGCGCTTGTCGACCGCGTGCCCGATCGCCGCGCCCAAAAGCGCCCCGAGCGGGCCGCCGAGCGAGAAGCCGGCCATGCCGCCGATGACTTTGCCCCAGATGCTCATGCCGTGGATTCCTCGATGCGTTTGCGCAATGGATAATCCCGCCTCCGCCCCGGGGCAAGGGGCAGGGGCGGGATTTCAGGCGTTATCCCGGATTACTTCCACCACGGCTTGCCGAGATTGATCTGGTTGTCGTCGGTCAGCACGCCGGTGGCGGCGCCCGCCGCGGCGCCGATCGCCGCGCCGGTGACCCAGCTACCGGTCATCGCGCCGACTACTGCGCCGCCGGCAGCGCCGAGTCCGGCGCCGGAGAGGCCGCGGTCGCCGGTGCTGCTGCCGCACCCCGCGAGTCCCATGACCAAAGCGGCCGACAGACCGACGGCCACAAGGCTGCGTTTGATGTTCATCGTTGCTGTGCTCCTTCGCTGTTGGCGCGGCGGAAGACCCCGCGCTTGCGCCGATGTTGCATCCCTATAACGAAATCCTTCGCATTTTCGTTGCAAGGGGGCGGGCATTTACGTCCAGGCAGGTCGTGTTCGTTTATCGAACAAATGTCTGTATAGCGCGCAAATTGATTGACGGCTCGAACGCCTCTGGATCACTCTCGACCTACACCAAGAGGTTGGTTGCCGATTTCATCCAGTGGAAGTCCGAACCCATGACCGATGCGTTCATTTGCGATTACGTCAGGACCCCGATCGGCCGCTTCGGCGGCGCGCTCGCGGGGGTCCGCGCCG
>QKGW01000069.1 GCA_003250275.1 Alphaproteobacteria bacterium | reverse complement strand
CCCGCGCCGACGCCCAAGGGGCGGCGATCCCCCACCGCGAGGGTGAGGGTCTTGATCGGATAGGTGCCCTCGCGGCGGTCGACGCACACCGAATCGAGCCCCGAGATCAGGCTGAAATAGACGGTGTCGCCGGTTTCGACGCACAGGCGTTCGAGGCTCACGTCGGTGAACGGCGCGAGGCCGTAGCGCCCGGTCGCCGCCGCCGCCCAGCCGATCAGCTGGAGGCCGAGGAAGTAGCGGTTGCCGTGCTGGTCGACGAAGCCGTGGCGCACCAGCCCGGCGAGCAGGCGGTGCACGGTGGCGGTGCCGAGCCCGGTCGCCTCGGCGACGTCGGTGAGGCGCATACCCTGCGCGTGCTCGCCGGCGAGCGCCGACATCACCTGCGCCGCGCGCGCGACGTTCTGGTGTTCGCCTTTTTGGGGAGATGCGGCCGGCATTCGTCCTCACGCAACGTCCGGTTTCCAGGGCTGGTCTTGAAATGACGGAATTCGCGCCCACGTTCGATTAAACAAAAATAAAATTTCGGAGAACGGAAAACAAGGGCGGGAACATGCATTTCGGCTCGGTCACCGAACTTACCGCGGCGTGCCGCGGCCGTCACGTCGTCGTCGGTTCCCACGGCGGGCCGATCACCGCGCGCTACGCGCTCTCGTGCGGCGTCGCCTCGGTGATCTTTCACGACGCCGGGGTCGGCCTCGACGACGCCGGGGTGCGGTCGCTGATCCTGCTCCAGGCCGCGGGCGTACCCGCCGCCGCCGTCGCCCACGACAGCGCCCGTATCGGCGACCCCCTCGACATGCTCGCGCGCGGCCGCGTCAGCCGCCTCAACCGCGCCGCCAACGATCTCGGCGCGCAGGCCGACCGGCCCGTCGGCCAGATCGCCGCGCTGTTCGCGTGTGCGCCGATGCGCGACGCCCCGACGGTGGCGCAGGCGGCGTTCGTGGCCGGGCGGTTTCCGCTCGACGCGGGCGTCGTCGGCCTCGACAGCGCCTCCGATCTCGCCGCGGTCGACGACGGCCTGATCGTCGTTACCGGCTCGCACGGCGGCCTGCCGGGCCACGACGTCGCCCGCGCGGCGAAGGCGCGGCCGCGGTTCATCAGTTTCAACGACGCCGGGCGCGGCATCGACGACGCGGGCGTCGCACGGCTCGCGGTGCTCGACGCCCAGGAGATCGCCGCGGTGGCGGTGGACGCATGGAGCGCGCGCATCGGCGACGCGCGGTCGAGTTGGGAGACCGGCGTGGTCTCGGCGGTCAACGCCACGGCGGCGGCGCTGGGTGTGACCGAAGGCATGGCGTTGCGCGCCGCGGTGGACGCGGTGCGGGCGCAGTGACGAAAGGATGGCGGGCATGAACGACACCGGCGACAACGATCCGAAGGTCGCACTGAGCGGCGGCGCGGCGATCGTCGAAATCCTCGAACGGGCGGAGGTCGGCCCGATGTTCGGCATGGGCGGCTTCCAGCTGCTGCCGTTCTACGAGGCGGTGCGCGGCAAGGGCCTCACCCACACCCTGATCAACGACGAGCGCACCGGTTGCTTCGCCGCCGACGCGTGGGCACGGGTCGCGGGCCGCCCCGGCGTGTGCGACGCGACCCTCGGGCCGGGCGCGACCAACCTCGTCACCGCTCTCCTCGAAAGCACCAACGCGGGCGTGCCCCTGGTGGTGTTCACCGGCGACACCCACCGCGACCACTCGTGGAAGAACATGACCCAGGAGGCGCGCCAGGTCGACATCCTCCGCCCGGCGGTGAAGGAGGTGATCCGCGTCGAGCGCGTGCACCGCGTCCCCGAACTGGTGCGCCGGGCCTACGCGGTCGCGACCTCGGGCCGCCCCGGTCCGGTGGTGGTCGACGTGCCCGAGGACGTCGCGCACGAGGTCCACCAGTTCAGCCAGGCCGACCTCTGGATCGACCCGGCGACGACGCGCTATCCGGCGTTCCGCTCGCGCCCGGCGGCGGACGACGTCGAACGCGCCGCGGCGCTGCTGGCGCGCGCGAAGCGCCCGCTGATCCTGGTCGGCGGCGGCATCCACCTCTCGCACGGTTACGACGCGCTGCTCGCCCTCGCCGAGGGCTACGGCATTCCGGTCGCGCACTCGCTCTCGGGCAAGGGCGGCATCGCCTGCACCCATCCGCTGTCGGCGGGCTTGTTCGGGCGCTATTCGCGCATCGCCAACGATCTCATCGACGCCTGCGACTGCCTGCTCGTGGTCGGCTGCAAGCTCGGCGAGATCGCGACCAAGCGCTTCCAGCTGTTCAAGGGCAACGTGCCGATGATCCACCTCGAACTCGTGCCCGAGGAGATCGGCCGCACCACCCGCGCCGACGTCGCGCTGGTCGGCGACGCGCGCCTCGGCCTCGAGGACCTCGCCCACGCCCTCGGGCCGGGCGAGCGGGTGCGCGCGGCGCGGGCGGATTACGCCGCCGAGGTGCCGGTGCGCATGGCCGCCTGGCGCAAGGGTGCGGCGGACCGCCTCGAAACCGACGAAAAGCCGATCAACATCGGCCGCCTCCTCAACGAGATCAACGGCGCGATGCCCGAGCGCTCGGTGCTGGTCGCCGACGGCGGCTTCGCCGGGCACTGGGGCGGGCTGCTCTACGACACCAAGTCCGCCGGACGCCGCTTCGTCGCCGACCGCGGGTTCGCCTCGATCGGCTACGGCTTGCCCGGCGCGATCGGCGCCCAGCTCGCCGATCCGGAACAGCCGGTGGTTGCGATCACCGGCGACGGCGGCTTCAACATGACCCTGGGAGAACTCGAAACCGCACGGCGCGCAGGGGCGGCCTGCACCGTGGTCGTGGTCAACAACGCCGCCTCGGGCTACGTCAAGGCGCTGCAACACGCGATGTTCGGCAGCTACCAGTCGTCCGACCTCATCGAAATGGACTACGCCGGGATCGCCCGCGATTTCGGCTGCCGCGGCGTGCGCGTCACCGAGCCGTCCGAGCTTGGGCCCGCGTTGCGCGCCGCCATCGCCGAGCGCGAGCTGCCCTCGGTGATCGACGTCGTCGTCACCCGCGATCCGGCTCGGATGCTGCCCGGGGTCGACAACCGCACCCTCAAGGTTGAACAGGGCGACCGGCCGGTCTGACCGCGTCGGGAAGGAGGAACACAGATGAAACCGAAAGCCACAGCGTTGTGTACCGTGCTCGCGGCGGGTTGGATTCTCGCCGCTGCCGACGCCGGCGCGCAGACCGTGCTGCGCGCCCAGATGGGTCAGAATGCCGGCGACTTCGTCTTCCGGCACGTCACCGAAGTGTGGATGCCGAAGATCGAAGCGATGACCGGCGGCAAGGTCAAGTTCGAGCCCTATCCCGCCAACGCCATCGTCCCCTCGCGCGAGGTGCTCGACGCGGTCGCCGACGGCGTGCTCCAGGCCGATCTCGTCTCGCCGATCTTCTACTCCGGCAAGGACCCGGCCTACGCCTTCGTCGGCGATCTCACCGCCGGCTATTCCGACCCCGACCAGATGGCCGCGTGGTGCTCGATCGGCGGCGGCAAGCAGCTGCTGCAGAAGCTCCACGACAAGTATTCCGACGGCCGCGTCCACGTCGTCGGCTGTGCGCCGTACACCCTCGAATCGCTCGTCTCCAAGGTCGAGATCAAGGATCTCGCCGCGCTCAAGGGCAAGAAGGTGCGCGCGCCTGCCGGGCTCTCCTCCGAGGTCTTCCGCCGTGCCGGCGCGACGCCGGTGGCGGTGCCGTTCTCGGAAGTCTACACCGCGCTCGAGAAGGGCGTGGTCGACGCCGCCGACGCCGCGGCCTACGCCAACAACGCCTCCCAGGGCTTCAACGACATCGCGCCGTACCCGCTCTATCCGGGCTTCCACTCGACCCCGGTGTTCGAGTTCGCGATCAACAAGAAGGTCTGGGATTCGCTCGACAAGGCGACCCAGACCTCGCTCGAGGTGTGGTTCGAGGCCGCCTACAACGACCTCCGCCGCGTCGCCCACCTCGAAGACCAGAAGCTCGTCCGCCGCGACAAGCAGCCGGGCTCGAAGGTGCACGTGGTCGACTGGCCGCAGAAGGACCGCGACGCGTTCCGCAAGATCGCGGTCGGCGCGTGGAAGAGCTTCGCCGAGAAGTCTCCGCTCGCTCAGGAGGCTTACGAATCCCACATGAAGTTCCTGACCGACCTCGGTCTGCTGCAAGAGTGACGTCCACCCCGCGGGACGGGCGCTGATGCCCGTCCCGCCCGACGGAGGCCTCCCGATGCGCAGCTTTTGCAACGCCGTCGACGCGCTCAACCGGTTCATCGGCCATGCGGCGATGCACGTCTATCTCGTCGTCGCGCTGCTGTCGGTCTACGAGGTGGTGCTGCGCTACGTCTTCCACGCGCCGACGATCTGGTCCTACGAACTGGTGCTCGCGCTCTGCGGCACCGCATGGGCGCTCTCGGGCGGCTTCGTCCTCCATGAAAAACGCCACATCGCGATCACCCTGCTCACCGACCTGATGCCGCCCGGCCTGCGCCGCGCCTTCGACGCGCTCGCGCTGGCGGTGGCGAGCTTCGCCATCGGCACGCTCGTCTATCTGAGCTGGGATCTCGCGGCGAAGTCGCTGCGCTGGGTCGACAAGTCCGGCTCCGCGTTCAACTCGCCGCTACCGACGGTGCTCAAGATCGTCCTGGTGATCGGCGCGGGGCTCTATCTGCTGCAGGTGCTCGCGGGGCTCGCGCGGATCGTATTCCGGCTGGAGGAGAAGGGCTGAATGCCGATCGAATCCGCCACCCTCGTCATCATCGCCTCGCTGTTCGTGCTGATGCTCGCGGGGATTCCCCTGGGCGTCGTCACCCTCACCGTGTCGATCGTCACCGCGCTCGCCTACTTCGGGCCGGCCGGGCTCGGCCTCGTCGGGCGGCAGATCGTCGGCGTGCTTGAGCACTATTCCTTCGTCGCGGTGCCGCTGTTCGTGCTGATGGCGAGCGTGATGGAGAAGGCCGGGGTCGGGCACGACCTGTTCGACGCGATGGCGCTGCTCTCGGGGCGGCTGCGCGGCGGCGTGGCGATCCAGACGATCGCGGTGGCGGTGCTGATGGCGGCGATGGCCGGGGTGATCGGCGGCGAGATCATGATGCTCGGCCTCATCGCTTTGCCGCAGATGCTGCGCCTCGGCTACGACC
>QKGW01000123.1 GCA_003250275.1 Alphaproteobacteria bacterium | reverse complement strand
CACCGTCCAGGCGAGCCATTCGGCGATCAGGTCGCCGAGCGCGCAGCCCGCGCCGCAGTGGCTCGCGCCCTTCAGCACCGAGGCGGCGAACGGCGTGCCGTCGCCGTGGCGGTGGCGCGCGCCGTGGCGCATCCGGCGGTGGGGCTCCCGCGGCGTGCCGCGCACCGGGCCGCGGCCCCAGGCGAAATACGCCCAAAGCCACAGCACCCCGCCGAACAGCGCGGTGAGCGGCCACACCAGCCCCATGATCCACATCCGCGGCGGGCGGCGAATCTCGTCGACGGCGATCACCGCCGCCGAAGCGACGCCGAGCGCCAGCGACAGGATCGCGAGGCCATGCAGCCACGGCGGAAAGCCGGTCATTGCAGTCTCCTTACGGGGATGAAATCCCCACGCCCCCGCACGGGTTCCGTCAGCGGGGGAGAGGCCAGCCGGTCAACGGTTTGACCTCCTTGAGCGCGATCGCGGTTTCCATTTCCTTGATCCGCGGCAGGCGGCGGATCACGTTCATCGCGAAATCGGCGTAGGCGTCGAGGTCGGCGGCGACCACCTGGAGCAGGAAATCCGCCGTGCCCGCGATGCTGTAGCAGGCGACCACCTCGTCGAGGCGCTGGATGTCGTCCTCGAAGCGCCGCGCCTCGGTCTCCGAATGGCTGTCGATCTTCACCCGCACGAACGCGAGGACGCCGAGCCCGAGCTTGCGCCGGTCGACGATCGCGCGGTACCCCGCGATCACCCCGGTCTCCTCCATCTGCTTCACCCGCCGCCAGCATGGCGAGGCGGAGAGCCCGGCGCGCTCGGCGAGGTCCTGGTTGGTGAGGCGGCCATCGGCCTGGAGGGCGGCAAGAATGCGGGTGTCTGCGGCTTCCATCGGGAAAGGTCCTCGGCAATGCGTGTGCGGGAGGAAGGATTTACCGAAATTTAGCCGAAAGCAGGGGAATTCGGAAAATCTTTCCGCATCCGGCGCAGTATCCTGCCGCTACCGTTTTCCCGTTCCGAGAGGCTGAGATGTCCGAAGCGTTGCGCGTCGCCGTGATCGTCAATCCCGAGCTGCCGCCCGGCCTGCTCGCCAATACCGTCGCGGCGGTGTCGATCGGCCTCGGTGCGCGGGTGCCGGGGCTCGCCGGGGCGAAGCTCGCCGACCGTGAGGGGCGCGGCATCGACGTCTCCTCCAACCGCCCGGTGCCGATCCTCGCCGCCGACGCGGAGACGCTGCGGGCGCTCACCCTGAAGGCGCTCGGCCACGCCGAGGCGCTCGCGGTGGTGCCGTTTCCCGCGTTCGCGCGGTCGCTCCACGTCTACGCCGATTACGAGCGCGAGCTGCCCGCGCGCGACCTCGCCGCCGAAACCATCGACGGCCTCGGTCTCGTCGGGCCGGAGAAGGCGGTGCGCTCGCTTACCGGCGCGCTGCGCCTGTTGCGCTAAAGCAGTTCCATCTCGCCTTCGCTGTCGTCGCCGTCCCAGTAGTGGATCCGCGTCGCGCGCACCTTGATCAGCACCAGGCCGGGGGTGTCGAGATCGTGGGTGAGCCACGTCGTCAAACCCGCGTGCCAGTGCGCCTCGAAGGCGGCGCGGTCGTGGATCAGCTTGGCGACGCCTTCGACCGCCATCAGGAACGGCCGCTGGTCGACGAGGCCGGTGGAGCCCTGGAATGAGAGCGCCACCTTGGGATTGTGCAGGATATGGGCGACGGTGGTGCTGTCCTCGGTGGTGAAGTAGTAGGACACGCCGTCGAAATCGACCTCGCCGTTGTGGCTCATCGGACGGATGGCGATCTCGCCGCCGTCGGCCCGGGTGGCGAGCATCGCCACGGTAATCCCGCGCATTTTCTCGGTGAGTGCGGAAAGGGTCATCTGAGGCATGACGGTCCTCCCTGGTTTCGTATGATAATGCGCTATTCCTCCTTGGGTTTCACCTGGAATGCGACGGCGCGCGCATGGCGCGCATAAAGCGGAGGCGATGCAGGCCGAAGTGGAGAGCCCCAGGGCGCGTCGCTACTCTTCGTCGTGCGCCCGGCCGCAAGGTGCGGGCGAGGGGAGTATCCATCATCCTTTGGGGGGAACCATGCAGATCGTGAAAACCGTGCGCGCGCACGGCGTACGCGTCGGGATCGTCGCGTGCGCGGCGCTGGCGCTGGCGGCGTGTTCGAGCAGCGCCGAAGTCAAGTTCGCCGGTGCGCAGAAGAGCTTCGACCAGGGCGCGCGCTTCGCCGTCGGTGAAACCGTCGACCGGACCGGTTTCGTGTTCGAGGACAAGAGCGAGGCCTTCCCGCTCGACGAGGCGTTCGCCTCGGCGCTCAAGACCGCGCTTTCGCGGCAGGGGATTTCGAGCCAGAACGCGGGCACCTACACGCTGAAGAGCGAGATCGTCCACTACAAGCCGGGCAACGCGTTCGCGCGCTCACGCACGTCTACGACGCCGCCAATCAGGAAATCGCGGCGGTTCCCGCGAGCACGATGATCGCGGCGGGCGGCGGCTACACCGTCGGCGCGTACAAGACGGTGTTCAACGACAACGCCAATCAGGTCGCGGAGAAACTCCGCGCCAGCCTCGCCGCCCAGTAATCCGGCGGAATCTCCTTCGCGCGCCCCCACCATCCGGCGGGGGCGTCGTGCCGTTTGGCGTGCAACCGCGTTCAAGACCGGGGCGGGCGGGCTCGGCGAGGTGCTGCTCGGCACCACCGACAAGTTCCTCGCCGCGCACCGGTTCTACGAGAAGAACGGCTTCCGCACGGTGCCGCCCGAGGACCTGCCGCCGGAGTTTCCGCGCATGGCGGTGGATACCCGCTTCTACGCGATTACCCTGCTTTAGAGTTCGAGCCAGGCGTAGGCCCGGGTGAACGCCGCCTTGGCGTCCTCCGCGACGATCTCGCCGTGGCAGGGTACGATGCGGGTGAAATCCCATTTCAGGATCCGGCGGATGCCGCCGCGCGCCTCGTCCTTGTCGCGGAAGCTCCAGCGCACGAAGCGATGCGGGCCGGGCGCGTCCTTGATCCCGCCGAAGCGGAGATAGAGCCCGGCGAGCAGGCCGCGCGGCGCGCGCACGTTGACGAAGAGATCGGCGACCAGGAGGGTCTTGCTCTCGGGGTGGAACAGCGCGGTCTCGTGCAGCGCGTTGCCCTGCACCCGGCCGGGCAGCACGTCCTCGCCCCACATCAGCGGCGGCACGTTGGTGAGGTAGCCGTCGAAGTGGAGGTCGCGGCGCTTCGGCGCGAGTTCGGCGGGGCCGTAGAGGCGCGCGGTGGGGAACGCCTCGACCGCCGCCTTGGCGTAGAGATGGTGCCAGACGTTGGGGCAGACGATCGCGCCGACCTCGCCGAGCGCGGCAAGCTCGGCGCGCAGGGCGTCGTTGAGCGCCACCGGGGAATAGAGCAGCAGCCGTCCGCTCGTCAGGCGGATCACCGTCATCCGCGTCGGCATGTGCGCGCCGTGGATCGTCTGGTCCATCTCGACCGTCCAGACGTTGCGGTCGACGGCGGTCAGCGGACCGGGCGCTGCGGGCATGGCGGATACTCCGGGGACGATTGCAATCCCGTGTCAACGCACGGGACCGCAATCGGTTGCGGAGAATTATTCGGCGATGTCCTGGCAGACGTCGACCCACTCGGCGGCGGTCAGTTCGGCAAGTCGGTCCGGGGTGATGCGCAGCGCCGAATTCGTCGATCCGGCGGCGGGCAGCACTACGTCGAACGCCTTGAGCGACACGTCGCAGTAGATCGGCAGGGGCTGCGCGAGGCCGAACGGACAAACCCCGCCGACCGGGTGGCCGGTGATCTCCGCCACCTCTTCGAGGCCGAGCATCCTGGGTTTGCCGCCGAGGCCCGCCTTGGCTTTCTTGTTGTCGAGGCGGGCGTCGCCGCGCGCCACCACCAGCATCACGGTGTCGCCGATGCGCAGCGACAGGGTCTTGGCGATCTGCCCGGGTTCGACCCCGAACGCGGCGGCGGCGAGCGGCACCGTTGCGGTGCTGGTTTCGGCTTCGAGGATGATGATTTCGGGGGCACGTTCGGCAAAGAACGCGCGCACGGTTTCGATGGTCATGTCAGCTCTCGATCGGTTTCGACGTCCAGTTCGGCTGGCGGTCCTTGTCCACCAGCACCGACCGCACGCCTTCGAGGAAGTCGGGGGTGCGGATCGTGGCGATCGCCGCGTCGAGCTCGATCTCGAGACAGGTCGCGAGATTCTTGCCCTTCGCGCCAGCGATCAGTTGCGCGGTGAGGCGCAGCGCGGCGGGCGAGACGCGGCGGAGTTCGGCGAGGGTGTCCGCGGCCCAGGCACCCGGCATTTCCTTGAGGCGGGCGAAGATCGCGGGCACGTCGGCGTCCTGGAACGCGGCGTCGATCTCGGCGCGGTGCTGCGCGATCGCGCTCGGTTCGGCGTGGCGCGGCAGCGCGGCGAAGAGGGTGAGCAGGCCCGCCGGGTCGCGGTGCAGCGCGGCCTCGAACTCGGCGATCTCCTCGGCGGGGAGGAAGTGGGTGGCGAGGCCGCAGTAGAGCGCGTCCGCCGCCGAAACCCGCGCGCCGGTGAGGCCGAGGTACATGCCGATGCCGCCCGGCAGGTTGGCGAGGCAATGGGTGCCGCCGACGTCGGGGAAGAAGCCGATCATCGTTTCGGGCATCGCGAGCAGCGCCTTTTCCGTCACCACGCGGTGCTGGCCGTGCATCGAAAGCCCCATGCCGCCGCCCATGCAGATGCCGTCGACGATCGAGATGTAGGGCTTGGGGAAGGCGGCGGTGGCGAGGTCGAGGGCGTACTCGGTCGAGAAGAAGCGGTAGTTTTCGTCGTGGCGGCCTTCGAGGCTCATTTGCCGCACCGCGCGGATGTCGCCCCCGGCGCAGAACGCCTTGCCCTCGCCCTTGATCAGCACCACCCGCACCGCGTCGTCGGTCGCCCAGGCGTCGAGCTGCGCGTGCATCGCCGCGATCATCTCGGGGGTCAGCGCGTTCAGCACGCGCGGGCGGTTGAGCACGATGGTGCCGACGCCGTCGGCGGCTTCGAAGAGAATGTCGTCGTTCATCGGTGTCTTTCTCGATCGGGCCCGGGAGAACTCAATCCTGGCCGAAGTTGGGAGGGGCGGCCGGTCCGGCCTTGTGCCTGGCGAGATACTGATGCTGAAAGATACACATGCGAATGGCGTTGCGGTACTCGCCGTTGATGAAAAACTCGTGGATCAGTTCGCCCTCCACCTCGAAGCCGAGCTTGCCGTAGATGTGGATCGCGCGGGCGTTCTCTTTGTCGACGATGAGGTAAAGCTTGTAGAGGTTCAGCACCGAGAACGCGTAATCCATGGCGAGCAGCGCCGCGGCGCTGGCGTAGCCGCGGCCGTGGTGCGCCGGGTCGATGATGATCTGGAACTCGGCGCGGCGGTGGACGTAGTCGATCTCCACCAGCTCGACGAGGCCGACGCGGGTGCCGGCGTGCTCGATGATGAAGCGCCGCTCGCTCTGGTCGTGGATGTGTTTGTCGTAGAGATCGCAGAGTTCGACGAACGCCTCGTAGGGTTCCTCGAACCAATAGCGCATCACGCTCGCGTTGTTGTCCATCTGATGGACGAACGGCAAGTCGTCGCGTTCCAGCGGGCGCAGGCGGACGAGATCGTCGGTGCCGGGCATGGATGCTCCAGGGTTGTTTCAGCGTCCGGAGAACCGGGGCGGCCGCTTTTCGAGGAACGCCGCCATGCCTTCCTTCTGCCCCTCGGTGGCGAAGGCGGCGTGGAACGCCCGGCGCTCGAAGCGCAGGCCCTCGGCGAGCGTGGTCTCCTCGGCGCGGCGCACCGCCTCCTTCGCCAGGATTACCGCAGGGAGGTTGTAGGCGGCAATGGTTTCGGCGGCGGCGAGCGCGGTTTCGAGGGTTTCCGCTGCGGGCACGACGCGGGCGACGAGACCCGCCGCCTTGGCTTCGGCGGCGTCGATCATCCGCCCGGTGAGGACCATGTCCATCGCGAGATTGCGCCCGACCAGACGGGCGAGGCGCTGGGTGCCGCCGATCCCCGGCAGCACACCGATCTTGATCTCCGGCTGGCCGAAGCGGGCGTCGTCGCCCGCGACGATGAAGTCGCACATCATCGCGAGTTCGCAGCCGCCGCCGAGGGCGTAGCCGCGCACCGCGGCGACGATCGGCTTCTGGATCGCGGCGATGCCGTCCCAGACCCCGAGGTAATCCTCGACGATCATCTCGGAGACCGATTTCGGCTGCATCTCGGCGATGTCCGCGCCCGCGGCGAAGGCCTTCTCCGATCCGGTGATCACCATCGCGCCGACTTCGGCGTCGGCGTCGAAGGCTTCGAGCGCGGCGACCACCTCGTGGGCGAGCGCGTCGTTGAGCGCGTTCAGCTGCTTCGGGCGGGCGAGGCGGATCAGCCCGACGCGGCCGCGGATTTCGGTTTCGATGTGCGCATAGGCGGTCATGGCGCCCTCCGGATTGAAACGAGAGCGCCACTGTTGCGCCCAATTCCGTATTTGTCAAACAAATATCAAAACGCTTGGCGGCGACGCGGCGGCGGCGTATCACTTGTGTCCCACCCGCATCGGAGAACCGCCGCCGTGAACACCCCCTGGACCGTGAGCTTCACCAGCGACAACATCGCCGGCGCCTCGCCCGAAGTGGTGGCGGCGATCGCCGCGTGCAACGGCGGCACCGCCAAACCCTATGGCGCGGACGTCTACGCCGACCGCGCGCGGGTGCGTCTCGCCGAGGTGTTCGAGCGCAAGGTCGATCTGCTGCTGGTGCCCACCGGCACCGCCGCCAATGCGCTTTCGCTCGCGGTGCTGACGCCGCCGTGGGGCGGGGTGCTCTGCCACCGCGAGGCGCACATCAACGTCGACGAATGCGGCGCGCCGGAGTTCTACACCGCGGGCGCGAAGCTGATGCCGCTCGACGGCCCCGACGCCAAGCTCACCGCCGCGCAGGTCCGCGCCGCCGCCGCGGCCGACCGCGCGCCCGACGTTCACGTGGTGCGCCCGGCGTGCGTGTCGATCACCCAGGCGACCGAGACCGGCGCGGTCTACGCAGTCGACGAGATCGCCGCGATCGGCGACGCCTGCGCCGAGGCGGGCGTCGCGCTCCACATGGACGGCGCGCGCTTCGCCAACGCCCTCGCCGCGCTCGGCTGCTCCCCCGCCGAGATGACCTGGAAGGCCGGGGTCAAGGCGCTCAGCTTCGGCACGATCAAGAACGGCACGATCAACGCCGACGCGGTGGTGCTGTTCGACGACGGCCTTGCCTGGGAGGCGGCGCTGCGGCGCAAGCGCGCCGGGCATCTCGCCTCGAAGATGCGCTTCGCCGCCGCGCAGATCGACGCCTACCTCGCGGACGACCTCTGGCTCCGCAACGCGCGTCACGCCAACGCGATGGCGGCGCGCCTGCAGGCCGGGCTCGCGCAGGTGCCGGGGGTCGAGATCGTCGGCCCGGCGGCGGCCAACATTCTCTTCTGCAAGCTGCCGAAGCCGCTGATCGACGGCCTTTTGGCGGAGGGGTTCGCCTTCTACCACGACCGCTGGGCTCCCGGCGTGGTGCGGCTGGTGTGCGCGTTCGCGACCGAGGCATCGGAGGTCGACGCCTTCGTCGC
>QKGW01000460.1 GCA_003250275.1 Alphaproteobacteria bacterium | reverse complement strand
CCGCGATGCTGGCCGCCGCCAAGGGCGAATTCGCCTACCACTGAGTTGCGGCAACGCAAACCCGAAACGCCCGCCGATCCGGCGGGCGTTTTGCTTTACGGGTGGGGATTACAGGCTCGCGACGGAGGCCTGGTCGCGGCCGCCGCGTTTGGCTGCGTACATCGCCTCGTCGGCAGCGTGGAGCATTCCGTCCGCATCCTTGCCGTGGGTGGGGAACTCGGCGCCGCCGATGCTGACGGTGATCGGCAGGACGGTGCCGCCGACGGCGTAGGGCGTGCGCAGAACGGTGAGCAGGCGCTCGGTGAGCGGCGCGAGGTCGCCGCCGCTATCCACCAGCACCACGAACTCGTCGCCGCCGATGCGCGCGGCGATCTCGGAGGCGCGCAAGACCTCTCTGAGGCGTCGCGCGACCTCGCGCAGCACCGCGTCGCCGGCGGCGTGACCGTGGGTGTCGTTGACGCCCTTGAATCCGTCGATGTCGAGGTAGAGGAGGCCGAAGCGCTCGTCGGTGCGGTGCGCGCGCTCGACCGCGTGGGTGAGGTGGTCGATGAACGCAGCGCGATTGTGCAGCCCGGTGAGGGAATCGGTGATCGCGGTCGCCTGCAACCGCGCCTCGACCACGTCGCGCCGTGCTTCCTCGGCGGAGAGCCAGATCTTGAGCAGCAGCGCGGTCGCGGCGACGAACACCCAGCCTTTGTAGAGGCTGACGTGCAGCCACGCCTCGGGCAAGACCTTGGCGGCGAGCCAGTCGGAAGCGCCGATCCATACGACGGAGATCGCCAAGTATCCGAGTGCGATCCGTGTCGAGTGCTTCATTCGGGGAAAACCCATAAATCGCCCATGCTACGCGGCACGTCTATTTAACGTGCGGCGCGGTACTCTATGTGTCAATTGTCTAATGCTTTGTGGGGCGAAGCTATCGGGTGGGATTCACGGCAGGGTTGCGCAGATGTAGGACTTCCTGTGCGAACTCGCGAACCACGGCTTCGTAGAGCGGCCGCTTGAACGGCACGATCAGTGCCGGAAGGGTTTCGAAATCGGCCCATTTCCACGCCGAGAACTCGGGGTGGTCGGTGGCGATGTCGATATCGGAATCGGCGCCGGTGAAGCGCGCGAGGAACCATTTCTGCCGCTGGCCGCGGTAACGTCCCTTCCAGATCGCGTCGGCGATTTCGGCGGGGAGGTCGTAGCTGAGCCAGCCGGCGCTCTCGGAGACGATCTCCGCCGCGGCGGTGCCGATCTCCTCCTCGAGTTCGCGCAGCGCGGTGACGCGCGGGTCCTCGCCCGGGTCGATGCCGCCCTGGGGCATCTGCCACGCGGGCTCGCGGGTGTCGATGCGCTGGGCGACGAACACCAGGCCCTCGGGATTGACGAGGACGATGCCGACGCCTTCGCGGTAGGGGCGTTCTGCGTACGGGGTCATTCCTTCACCACTGCGGAAACCGGGGCGACGGCGACTCCCTTGGCCGGGAGGCCGCCGAGCCACGGCGTGATCTGCGCGAGCGCGAGCGGGGAAACGTCGACCACCACCACCGCGCTGCCGCGCGTCTTGGCGGTCGTCTCGGCCTGGCGCAGCTGCGCGGAGATGCGCTCGCGGAAGGTCGCTGCCGGAATCGCGACGTCGACGCCCGCGCGCGCGGGATAGGCCTCGACGCCGGAGAACGGCACCGCCGAAACGAACGCGAGGCCCGCGCGCTTGAGCGCGGTCATCAGCGCGCCGGCGTGGGGCGGCGAGGCGGCGTAGGCGTCGCCGCCGCGGGCGAGCACGCCGACGTAGACGGAGCCGCGGGCGAGCGCGCGTTCGAGGCGTGCCGCGTTCTCCTCGGGCGAGAGCACCGCGAGCAGGCCCTCGGGACCGGGATCGGCGGCGGGGAAGGTTTCGCGTTGCAGGCCGATTTCGAGCATCGCCTCGTGCCCGGCCCGGCGCGCGGCGGCGAGGCGCTCGGGAAGCTGCGGCGCGGTGGCGTCGAAGGCGAGGGTGACGTCGGGCGGCAGGCCCTCGATCGCCGCGCCGGTGGCCTCCTGCGAGAGGCCGAGGCCGGTGACGATCACCGCGATGCGCGGCGTCTTGGCGTCGGCGGTGAACGGGCGGGCGTAGGCCTGCCACGGACGGCGGCCGTCGGCGCCGACGCTCGGCACGGTGAGACCGCCCGGAGTGCGACGCTGCAGTTCGGCGATCGGCGCGCTCGCGAGCGGCGGCATCACCGGCGGTGCGGTGCGCGGCAGGTCGGCGTAGCGCGGCGGCTTCGAGGCGCTGTCGCGGTCGAGGCGCGGCGAGGGCTCGACGGGGAGCGCGACGCTCGGCACCGGCGCCGGTTTGACGGCGGGCGTCTGCGGTGGCGCGGGGCGCACCGCTTCGGGGGCTTCGGCGGCGCCGGGCGGCGCGATCAACGCGCGGGCGAGGTTCTCCGGCCCCGGCTCGGGCGGCATCGGCATCACCACGCGGTTGCCGGTGGAGGCGGGCGCGGCTTCCTCGGGCTCGGGGGCGAAGTGCAGGTATGCCCACGCACCCGCGCCGACGCCGATCGCGATCAACACCAGCACCGCGCCGAAGATGCGGCGGCGGCGGCGGAAGCGGGCGTCGTCGTCGGCGAAGGCGAAGGGATCTTCGACGGCGGCCGCGCCGAAGGCGTCGGACCCGGCCGCGCCCTTGCCGCGCAGCCGTGCCCACAACCCGCGACGCGGCGGCTCGGCGCCGAAATCCGGCATCGCGGGCGTCAGGATGTCATCGCTCACCGATTTCTCCCCCCATCGGTCGGTTGCGTCAGGGCGTCGCTCGGACGGTGTAGAGCGACAACCCCTTCAGCAGATCGAGCGCACGCTGCAACTGGTAGTCCTCGGCCGCCGCCTTGGCGATCGCGGCGTTGCGGTCGGGCGCGGTGCCCGGTTCCGAGGGCTTCGGCACCACGATGCGGGTCTTCGGCTCCTCGCCGAGGCCGTTGTCGAGGGCGTTGCGGTAGTCCGCTTCCTTCATCTGGTCCTTGGATTCGAGCACCTCGATCTTCGCCGCGGGGACGAGGATGTCGGGTTCGATGCCGACCGCCTGGATCGAGCGGCCCGAAGGCGTGTAGTAGCGCGAGGTGGTGAGCTTCATCGCGCCGTGGCCGCGCAGCGGGATGATCGTCTGCACCGAGCCCTTGCCGAAGCTCTTGGTGCCGAGGAGGATCGCGCGCTTCTGGTCCTGCAGCGCGCCCGCGACGATTTCCGACGCCGAGGCGGAGCCGCCGTTGATCAGCACCACCATCGGCAGGCCGTCGGTGATGTCGCCCTTGGTCGCGTTGTAGCGCTCGGTCTCGCGGGCGTCGCGCGCGCGGGTCGAGAGGATTTCGCCCTGGTCGAGGAAGTCGTCCGCCACCGCGACCGCCTGATCGAGCAGGCCGCCGGGGTTGTTGCGCAGATCGAGGACGAAGCCCTTGAGCGACTTGCCCTTCTGTTCGCGGATCGACTTCACCTCGCGGCGCAGGGTGGCGTCGGTCTGTTCGCTGAACGAGGTGATGCGGAGGTAGCCGATGTCGCCCTCGACGCGCGCCCGCACCGAGCGGATCTTGACGGTGGCGCGCTTCAAGGTGACGTCGAAGGTGTCCTTGGTGCCGCGCCGCACGGTCAGAACGATCTCGGTGCCGACCGGGCCGCGCATCTTGTCGACCGCGTCCGAGAGGGTGAGGCCGAGCACCGGCTGGTGGTCGAGGTGGGTGATCAGGTCGCCCGCCTGCAGACCCGCCTGGGCCGCCGGGGTGTCGTCGATCGGCGAGATCACCTTCACCAGCCCGGCTTCCATCGTCACCTCGATGCCGAGGCCGCCGAATTCGCCCTTGGTGTCGACCTGCATCTCGGCGTAGCTGTCGGGATCGAGGTAGGCCGAGTGGGGGTCGAGCGAGGTCAGCATTCCGCTGATCGCCGCCTCGATCAGCTGCTTGTCGGAAACCTCGTCGACGTAGTCGCGCCGCACCCGTTCGAACACGTCGCCGAACAGGTTGAGGTATTCGTAAGCCGACCCGTCGTCGCGGGCGAAAGCGCCCGAGGGGGCCGCCAGGGTCAGCATTGCGGTGCCGAGCCCGAGGGCGATCATGGAGTTGCGCGTCATCCTTGTCCCTTGCCTTTGCCGGCGGTGAGCCAGGGGAGTGGGTTGATGGGTTGGCCGTCGTGGCGGAGTTCGACGTAGAGTTCCGGGGAGCTTGCGTCGGTCATGACGCCCACCGGCTCGCCGGCAAGCAGCGATTGTCCGACGGATGCGTCGATGCGGTCCATTCCCGCCAGAAGAATATGATATCCGTCCCCGTATTCGATGATCAAGAGCTGCCCGTATCCGCGGAACGGCCCGGCGAACAAAACCACGCCGTCGTAGGGGGTGATCACCTGCGCGCGACGGCGGGTCTCGACGGTGATGCCCTTGGCGTGGATGCCTGCCTTGGTCATCTCACCGTACACCTGCACGACGTCGCCGACCACCGGCATCGGCAAACGGCCCTGCGCCTTGCCGAAGCCCTTGGGCGGCTGCGCCGGGGCGAGCGCCGCAGTGCGCGCCGCGCGTTCGTGCATCGCCTTTTCCTCGGCGGCGCGGGCGGCGCGGTCCTCGTTGGTGCGGGCCGCGAGCGCCGTGCGCTGCGCCGCCTCGCGTTCCTGCTTCGCGCGTTCGACCGCGGCGCGGCGGGCCGCCTCGCGCTGGCGCGCGCGCTCGGCTTCGAGCTTGGCGATCAGGTCCTTGAGGTCGGAGGCCTCGCGCGCGAGCGTTTGCAGCTTCTGCGCCGCTTCGTCGGAGGCCTGCTCGGTCTGCTGCTGCATCGCGGTCTTTTCCGCCGCCAGCGTCTTCAGTTCGTCGTGGGTGCGCCCGAGGTTGGTGGAGACCGCGGCGATGCGGTCCTTCTGGCTCTTCACCTGCGCGCGCACAGTCGAGAGCTTGTCGAGGTCGGCCTTGAGGTCGCGCGCGGAAGATTCGATCGTCGGCACCGCGGCGCGCAGCAGAATCGCCGAGCGCACGGTGTCGGAGGGCGGCGTCGGCTGCGCGATCAGCGCCTCGGTGGGTCGCCAGGCGAGGCGCTGCAACGCCGCGATCACCGTCACCATCTGATCGCCGCGGCGGTCGATGGCGCGTTGCAACACGCTCTGCTGCTGTTGCAGGGTGCGCATCTGCTGCTCCAGACGGGTGAGGTCCTGTTCGTAGCGCTGC
>QKGW01000139.1 GCA_003250275.1 Alphaproteobacteria bacterium | reverse complement strand
CTCCGCGCCGATCGGCAGGGGGAGGGCGTTGATCTCGCGGCCCTGGGTGAGGCCCGCGACGGTGCGGACGATGCTGCTCGCGTCGATGCCGTAGTGGCGGTAGAGGTCGGCGATGGTGGCGCTCTGGCCGAAATGCTCGACCCCGAGCGGCACGGTGCGGTGCCCGGCGACCGCGCCGAGCCATGCGAGCGTCGCCGGGTGGCCGTCGATCGCGGTGACCAGGGTGCAGTGCGCGGGGAGCGGCGCGAGCAGGGTTTCGATGTGGCCGCGTGCGCCCGCGTGGCCGCGGCGGCGGGCGCGCTGGGCGGCGGTCCAGCCCGCGTTGAGGCGGTCGGCAGAGGTGACGGCGAGGACGCCGATGTCGCGCCGTGCCTCGCCGATGCGCCCGGCGGCGGCGATCACCTCGGGCGCGACGCAGCCCTGGTAGACCAGCACCACGTCGGCGTTCGGGCCGGGTTCGCGCAGCCAGTAGGCGCCGTCGATGACGCCGCGGCGGAAGGCTGCGTCGGTGCGGCGGGTGGAGAGGCGCAGGTAGACCGAGCCGCCGGTTTCGTCGCGCAGCCAGGTGCGCTCGTCGGGGTCGCCCTCGCCGTCGCGCTGCATGTAGTCGAACGCCCAGTCCATGATCACCGCGAGTTCGTCGACGAACGCGGGTTCGAATGCGGCGAGGCCGTCCTGGCTGATCCCGATCAGGGGCTGGCCGATCGACTGGTGCGCGCCACCCTCGGGTGCGAGCGAGACGCCCGAGGGCGTGCCGACGACGATGAAGCGGGCGTCCTGGTAGCAGGCGTAGTTGAGCGCGTCGAGCCCGCGCGCGACGAACGGGTCGTAGACCGTGCCGATCGGCAGCAGGCGCTCGCCGAACAGCGAATGCGAGAGCCCCGCCGCGCCGAGCAGCAGGAACATGTTCATCTCGGAGATGCCGAGTTCGACGTGCTGGCCCTCGGGTGAGAAGCTCCACTTCTGGGTCGAGGGCAGGTGCTCCTCGCGGAAGGTGTCGGCGCGCGCCTCGCGGGCGAACAGGCCGCGGCGGTTGACCCACGGCCCGAGGTTGGTGGAGACGGTGACGTCGGGCGAGGTGGTGAGGATGCGCTCGGCGATCGGCGCGCCGGTGGAGGCGAGCGCGTCGAGGACCTTGCCGAACCCGGCCTGGGTGGAGATCACCCGGTCGTCGCCGAACACCGGTCCCGGCGCGGCGATCTTGCCGGCGCGGAAGCGGCGCGTTCCGCCGTGGAAGAACGGCGCGGCGGCGAGGAATTCGTGCAGGCCCGGCACCGCGGCGATGCGCGCCCCGGTTTCCCACTCGCTGCCCGGCGCCACGCCGAGCCCGGACTGGAAGCCCGCCATCTGCGCCTCGGTCATCAGGCCCGCGTGGTTGTCCTTGTGGCCCGCGAGCGGCGTGCCCCAGCCCTTCACCGTGTAGGCGAGGAACACCGTCGGGCGGTCGTGGTCGATGGCGGAAAAGGCGTCGACGAGGCTTTCGATGCAGTGGCCGCCGAGGTTGGCCATCAGTTCGCCGAGCTCGGCGTCGCTGCGCCGCGCGATCAGCGCCGAGACCTCGCCCTGGTCGCCGATTTCGTCGAGCAGGCGCTTGCGCCACGCCGCGCCGCCCTGGAAGCAGAGCGCCGAATAGAGCGGGTTGGGGCAGGCGTCGATCCACGCGCGCAGGCGCTCGCCGCCCGGCTCGGCGAAGGCGGCGCGTTGCAGCGCGCCGTATTTGAGGATCACCACGTCCCAGCCGAAGCCGCGGAAGATTGCCTCGATGCGCTGCCACAGGCCTTCGCGCACCACGCCGTCGAGGCTCTGGCGGTTGTAGTCGATGATCCACCAGGTGTTGCGGAGGTTCTGCTTCCAGCCCTCCTGGAGGCATTCGTAGACGTTGCCCTCGTCGAGTTCGGCGTCGCCGACCAGCGCGATCATCCGCCCGCGCGGGCGCTCCGCCGTCCACGGCTTGGCTTCGAGGTAGTCCTGGATCAGCGAGGCGAACGCGGTGACGGCGACGCCGAGGCCGACCGACCCGGTGGAGAAGTCGACGTCGTCGACGTCCTTGGTGCGGCTGGGGTAGGACTGCGCGCCGCCGAAGCCGCGGAAGTTTTCGAGCTTCGCGCGGCTCTGGCGGCCCATCATGTACTGGATCGCGTGGAACACCGGCGCGGCGTGCGGCTTGACCGCGACGCGGTCCTCGGGGCGGAGCGCGGCGAAGTAGAGCGCCGTCATGATCGACGCCATCGAGGCGCAGGAGGCCTGGTGTCCGCCGACCTTGACCTCGCCCTTCTCGCGCAGGTGGTTGGCGTTGTGGATCATCCAGCAGGCGAGCCAGAGCACCTCGGTCTCGATCGCCTTGAGGAAACGAAGACGCGCACCCTTACCGGCCATGCCGTTGTCCTCCCCACCGGTTGCGGCGGATCGCGCGGGGACGAGCCGCCTTGCGGGGTTCATCATACGCGTGCTCGGGCGGGGGCCGAAGGCGGAATCGCCGCTGCGCGCGCCGGAGGCCCGAGAATTCATTCTTGACCTCAAGGTAATTTATCTGGCAATGAAGAGGCGGACGCAATCAGGGGAGAGGACGGAATGACCTCGATTCACGGACACGACGTGCTGCACATGATGCTCGAACACGAGGCGGGCTTCGCCTCCGAGGACGCGCTGGTGGCGGCGATCGAAACCCGCTTCGGCGCAGAGGCGCGTTTCCACACCTGCTCCGCCGAGGGCATGGACGCCCGCGCGCTGGTCGAATTCCTCGCCGAGCGCGGCAAGTTCGTCCCCAACGGCGGCAGCTTCAACACCGCCGCCGAGAAGATCTGCGCGCACTGACGATTGCGCGCTGCCCGGAGGGCGAGGGGCCGAACCGCCCTCCGGGATCCTTGCTTGCCGACTGTTGACAATGTCCGGCGCCGTTCGTATGTGGAGGAACGGCGCGCGGGCGGCGGCCCTCGCCGCGCGCGGTAGCGGAGAGGAGTCGGCAATGCCCTTGATGCGCATTCCCGCCGTGTTCATGCGCGGCGGCACCTCCAAGGCGGTGGTCTTCGACGCCCGCGACCTTCCCCCCGATCCGGCCGTCCGCGACGCGGTGTTCCTCGCCGCGATGGGTTCGCCCGACCCCAACGGCCGCCAGCTCGACGGCATGGGCGGCGGGATTTCCTCGCTGTCCAAGGTTTGCGTCGTCGGCCCGCCGACGCGCCCGGACGCCGACGTCGACTACACCTTCGCGCAGATCGGGGTGAAGGTGCCCGACGTCGATTACAGCGCCAACTGCGGCAACATGTCCTCGGCGATGGGGCCGTTCGCGGTCGAGGCCGGGCTGGTGCCGCCGCCGCCCGACGGCATCGCGCTGGTGCGCATCCACAACACCAACACTCGCAAGATCATCCATTCGCGCTTCCCCGTCGCCGGCGGCCTGCCGGTCACCGAGGGCGACCTCGCGGTCGACGGCGTCGCCGGAACCGGTGCGCCGGTGAAGCTCGAATTCCGCGAGCCCGGCGGCGCGCGCACCGGACGCCTGCTGCCGACCGGCAATCCGGTCGACCTGCTCGACGTGCCGGGCGTCGGGCCGATCGAGATGTCGATGGTCGACGCCGCCAATCCGTGCGTGTTCGTCACCGCTGCGGCGGTGGGGATGGACGGCGGCGAACTCCCCGACGACCTCGAAGCCGACGCCGGGTTCCTCGCGCGGATGGAGGCGATCCGCCAGGCCGCCTCGGTGGCGATGGGGCTTTCGCCGAACGCCGCCGCCGCCGCCGCGCTCACCGGCATTCCCAAGGTTGCGATGCTGTTCGCGCCGCATTCCGTGCGCACGCTCGCGGGCGAGACCCTCGGCGAGGCGGATTACGACATCGGCATCCGGATGATTTCGGTCGGCAACCCGCACCGCGCGGTGCCGATCACCGGCGCGGTGTGCCTCGGCGTCGCGTCGCGGGTGCCGGGCACGCTCGCCGAACGCCTCGCTGTGACGGGCGATGGGCCGGTGCGCCTCGGCCACCCCTCCGGCGTGGTCGTGGTCGACGCCAAGGTCACGGTCGCAGGAGGTGTCGCCTTCGCCGAACACGGCGCGGTCTACCGCACCCAGCGGCGGCTGTTCGAGGGCAACGTTTGCGTCCGCGCCGAAGTGGTGGAGGCGGCGCGCGCCGCCGCGCGCGAACCGGCCGCCAGTTGAGCCGCCGTGCAAGGGGGAGGGGGGATGCGATGCGTGCGATGATTATCGAAGCCTACGGCGGCCCCGAAGTGGTGACGCCGCGCGATCTGCCGGTGCCCGAGCCGGGTCCGGGCGAGGTTCGCATCCGCATCGCCTGGTCCGGCATCAACTTCATGGACGTGCATACCCGGCGCGGCAAATACGTGACCTCGGCCAACTACACCACCACGCTGCCGCTTACCCTCGGCATCGAGGGCGCGGGAGTAATCGACGCGATCGGTCCCGAGGTGGATGGCTGGATGGTCGGCGACCGTGCCGCCTGGTGCGTCGCGCGCGGCAGCTACGCCGACTATGCGGTGGTGCCCGCGTGGCGCGTCGCGCCGGTGCCCGACGGGCTCTCGCTCGACCTCGCCGCCGCGTCGATGTTCCAGGGGCTGACCGCGCATTATCTCGCGCACGACGTCGGACGCCTCGCGCCGGGGCACGTCTGCCTCGTGCACGCCGGGTCGGGCGGCATCGGCCAGATTCTCATCCAGTTCGCCAAGCGCCTCGGCGCGACGGTGCTCGCCACCGCGTCCTCCGAGGCGAAGCGCGCCGCCGCCCTCGCCGCCGGGGCGGACGCCGCGTGCGACTACGACCACGACCGCGTGATCGCCGCGGCGCGGGCGATTTCCGAGGGCCGGGGCGTCGACGTGGCGTTCGACGCGGTCGGCCCGGCGACCATCGACACCAGCATCGATGCGCTCCGCCGCTTCGGCCTGCTGGTTCTCTACGGCTCGAATTCCGGCCCGCCGCCCGCGATCGCGCCGATGCGCCTCGCCGACGCGGGCTCGCTCTACTTCACCCGGCCGCGCCTCAACCACTACGCCGCCGACGCCGCGGCGACGCGCGCGCGCGCGGCGGCGGTGTTCGAGGGGCTGGCGGCGGGCACGCTCAGGGTGGCGATCGATCGCGTCTACGACTGGGACGGCATCGCCGAGGCGCACGCGGCGCTCGAGGAGCGCCGCTCGGTGGGGAAGTCGGTGTTGCGGATCGACCCGACGATCACTTGATCGCGTAGGCCTTTTCGATCGCGTCGAACTGCGCCTTGTCGACGACGCGCTGGCGTTCCTCGAACCCGGCGAGACGGTCCTCCATCCCCGCGAGATCGCCGCTGTCGCGCAGGTGCCCGAGCACCTCGGAAACCGCGCGGATCGTCGCCTGCAGAGCGGCGTTGGCGTAGAGCACCAGCGAGAAGCCCATCGCCTCCAGATCGGCGCGCGGGATCATCGGGGTGCGGCCGCCGTAGACGATGTTGGCGAGCTGCGGCGCGGGCAGGCGGGCGATGGTTTCGAGCTCGGCGCGCGCCGTCGGCGCCTCGATGAAGAGCACGTCGGCACCCGCTTCGAGCATCGCCTGGGCGCGGTCGAGCGCGCCGTTGAGGCCCTCGATCGCATAGGCGTCGGTGCGCGCGACGATCAGGAGGTTGGCGTCGTGGCGCGCGTCGGCGGCGGCGCGCACCTTGGCCGCCATCTCGGCGGCGGGGATCACCGCCTTGCCGGCGAAGTGGCCGCACTTCTTCGGGAACAC
>QKGW01000496.1 GCA_003250275.1 Alphaproteobacteria bacterium | reverse complement strand
GCCTCCGCCTGGCGCGCGGCGACGGCGTCGAGGCGTGCGGCGGGGGGGCCATCGGACTTCCACACGCGGAAGCCCAACTCCTCGGCGAGGATCGCGTATAGCAGGCCGCGGGTCTCGCCGAACACCATGGTCCGGCACTCGCCGAGCAACGCCGACGCCTTGCGGAGCGCCGCCTTGATCTCGGCGAGGTTCATGTCTGAGGCGACGGCGAAGTGGAACTCCCGCGTCAGCCGCCAGCCCGAGCCGGTGTCATCGTAGAGACGGATCGCTCCGTCGGGGGAGAAGCCGGCGAGATATCCCGCCGTGTCGACATATGCCGCGATCTGCATGGCGCGTCCTCCGTTACCAGACGTTGAGCAGCCATTCCTTGTTCTTCTTGTATTCCATGTCGGTGAACAGGGTGTTGGCGATCTGTTCCACCAGCCACGTCGCCCCCGCGTACCCCACCACCGGGTGCCGGAACAGGCCGGCGCGGTCGTAGGTGGGGAAGCCGACGCGCACCATCGGCACGCCGTTGTCGATGGAGATGAAGCGCCCCTTGGAGTGACCGAGGATGAGGTCGAGTTCGAGGCCCTTGTTCTTGATCCGGTCCTCGAGATCCCAGAGATCGGCGTTGGTGACGATCTCCATCGGGAACTCGGCGTTCTCCTGAAGCGCTTTGATCCGCGGGTCGTCCGCGTAGCGGCCGTTGTCGTCGCCAAGCAACAGCAGCACCGGCCGCATTTCGAGGTCGAGGCAGAACTCGGCGAGGCCGAGCACGAGATCCGGGTTGCCGAACAGCGCGACCCTTTTGTCGGCGAGGAACATGTGCGCGACGTCGGTGATTGCGTCGATGGCGATGCCGCGTTCGCGCACCAGCGAGGGCGGGATCGGCTTGCCGGTCATCTCGGAGAGGCGCTTGAGGAAGGTGTCGGTGTTGCGGATGCCGATCGGCGTCGGACCGATCACCGCCGGAACCTTGAACTTCTTCTCCAGAAACTCGGCTGCCTTGCCGCCTTCGTAGCGGTTGAGGGCGATGGTGCCGAGGGCATTGGCCGTGCCCTGAAGATCCTCGACCGTGGTCTCGCCGTGGGAGACCGCGTCGCCGGTCGGCATCAACGGGGAATCGAACGTCTCGATCTCGAACAGCACCGTCGCGTCGATCTCCATTTCGGCGAGGAGGTGCTTGAGAGCGGTGACGTCGCCCGGATTCACCCAACCGGTGATCAGGTTGACCTTGCCGTTGGGCTCGCCCTTGGTCGCGAACTTTTTGACGAAGTCGCGGACGGCGACGTCGTACCCCGTGACCATCGAGCCGACGAAGCTCGGGGTATGGATCGGTACGAGGTGCACCTCGCGATCCGGATACTTTACCGCCAGCAACTCGTCTTCGAGCTTAGTGATCACGCCGTCGATGTCGTCGCCGATCACCTCGGTCGAGCAGGTGGTGATGATCGGGATCACCTTGACGTGGGGGTAGCGCATCAACAACACGTCCACCGCCGTCTCGACCCGGTCGAGGGCGCCGAACACCGCACCGTCCTCGTGCACCGAAGAGGAGGCGATTTCGAAGCTCTCTTTGAGGTGCTGGGAGATCAGCAAGCGCACGAACATCACGCAGCCCTGGCCGCCGTGAACGATGCCGATGCAGTCCTTGACGCCGATGCTGACGTACTGCGCACCGCACGGCTGGCAGGTGAAGATCGGATTGATCGTTCCGACCCGGTCCTTGGCTTTCACTTCGCAGTTCATCGGTCGGAACTCCTAATAATTCTGAACGGTCAGCTCTTGGTTCAAAGAGCCGTCGATGGTGAGCCAGTCGATGCGGGCGTGGAGCTTGCCGATCACCGCGCGGATCTCGTCGCCGCTCATTCCGGCGAGCCAGGCGCAGCGCTCGCGGAATTCCCGGGCCAGCATCACCGCGTCGACCCAGTGGCATTTTTCCATCGGCGTCGGGGTCTCGACCTCCTCGCCCGCGAGCAGTTGGGCGGTCTTGCCGAGGATCCCGGCGTTCTGGGTGCGGCGGTCCCAACCCCGCGAGTTGAACTGCCAGAGGCAGTTTTTCATGATGTAGTTTTCCATCTCGCCGATCTTCGCGCGGAGTTCCGGTTCTACCTCGGCCAACGGGTCGGAGGTGTAGAGCTTGGGATAGTTCGCGCGGGCGACGTTCTTTTCCTTGCCGGCCATGGGGATCTCCTTCACTCGGCGGCTTCGATGGCGCTGCGGCGCGGAAATTCCGGATAGTCGGTCTTCGCGCGAATGGCCGCGATCGGGTCGAACGCTCCGGTGTAGGGGCGCATCGACGGGTCGTTGCGCACCGCCTCGGGCAGCGTCGCATCGGAGAGCATCCGCCGGGTCATGAAGCCGGTGTCGCCGGGGATCGCGTCCTGCGAGATGTCGAGCGCCGAGAGTTGATGCATCGGGGAATAGACCGCGTTGTAGATGTCGCGGGCGAACCGCACCCAGCCCTCGAAGCCCTTGTAGGGACCGTTGTGATAGGCGTGGGCGTTGAGGTACGGCACGCGCATCTTCTTCGCCACTTCGCCCGGCCGCTTGCCGGTGAAGATCACGTCGGGCCTGAGATTGCGCAGGGCTTCCTGGCCTTCGAGCTCGTTGGGGTCGTCGATGGCGAGCGCGCCCTCACCGCAGCGCGAGACGCCCTTCTCCATGTCTCCCTGGTGGCCGAACTTGGTGTAGACCGACACCACGTTGACGCCCATTTCCGCCTGGATCGCGTGCGCCCAGTGCCAGAGCTTGGAGCCGCCGGGCCAAAGGCAGACTCGTTTGCCCATCAGACGCTCCTTGTACCAGTCGAGCTCCGGCTGCCAGCGCGCGGTTTCCTCGGCGATGATCGCCTCGGCGCGATCCTCGATACCGAAGAACAGGCCGATCTTACGCAGGGAGTCGCCCAGCGCCTTGAAGCCGAAGCCGTCGATGTCGAGGCGCGGGATGCCGTAGCGGACGCGCAGCTCGTCGCAGATGTATTCGGCGGAGCGGGCGCATTCGAGCACGTTGAGGTGCGCGCGGTGCATGGCGCGCAAATCGTCGTACTTGCCGTTGCCGGTGAAGGTGGAGAGGACCTGGATGCCCATGCGCTTGAAGAAGTCGAGCATCACCTCCTGGTCGCCCTGGATGTTGTACTCGCCGACGTAGTTGATGACGTAGTCCGAGGTGATTTCGGGCTCGACGGTGCCGACCTTCTGGTTCAGCCACGCGATGTTGATCTTGTGGTGGCCGCCCGATTGGCTCGGCCCGCCGAAACCCGGCGAATTGCAGACGAAGATGTCCACGTCCGGGCGCTCTTCCATCACCTCCCCGGCGATCGCGTTGATGTCGTCGCCGATCAACGCGGTCGCGCAGGTTTGGTAGATCGTCATCCGCTTGATGTGCGGGAACGCGTCGAAGGCTTCGAGGATGTTCTCCTTCAGCATCTTCTCGGCACCGAAGACGATGTGCTTTTCCTTCACGTCGGTCGCGAAGGTGTACTTGAGCTGGAAGTTGTCGTTGTCGCTGATGTATCGCTTGGTCTGCCAAGTGTCGTAGGTGCAGCCGACCGGACCATGGCTGACGTGGAGCACGTCCTTCATCGGCGTGCCGATCACGTGCTTGGCGCCGCAATACGCGCAGCCGCGCTCCGAGATCGTGCCCGGAATAGTGTTGAGGTAGCCGAGCGGCAGGCACGAGGTGAGGTCCTCGCCGGCGCCCTTGGTCACCGCATGCATCTTGCGCTCGGGGATGCACTTGCTGCAGTCGAACTCATGGTAAGGCATGGTCCGGTCTCCGATTGTCGGGTTTCGGGGGCGGGGTTCAGTCGCACATGCCGTACTTGACGACCATGCTTTCGAGCTCGTCCATGTCGAGCGGCTTCGGGATCACGAACATCTCGTTGTCCATGATCTTCTTGCCGAGCGCCTTGTACTCGAGAGCCTGATTGGCGGTGGGGTCGAACTCGGTGACGGTCTTCTTGTTGAATTCCGCCTTCTGCACGATGTTGTCGCGCGGCACGAAGTGGATCATCTGGGTGCCGATGGCGGCGGTGAACTCTTCGAGGAACTCGCGCTCGCCATCGACGTTGCGCGAGTTGCAGATCACCCCGCCGAGGCGCACGCCGCTCTGCTTGGCGTATTTCACCAAGCCCTTGCAGATGTTGTTGGCGGCGTAGATCGCCATCATCTCGCCGGAGGCGACGATGTAGACCTCCTGCGCCTTGCCATCGCGGATCGGCATGGCAAAGCCGCCGCACACCACGTCGCCCAGAACGTCGAAGAAGATGTAGTCGAGGTCTTCCGTGTAGGCGCCGTTCTCCTCCATCAGGTCGATGGCGGTGATCACGCCGCGCCCGGCGCAGCCGACCCCCGGCTCCGGCCCACCGGATTCAACGCAGCGGATGTCGTGGAAACCGGTTTTGACCACCTTGTCGAGAGTGACCTTCTCCGAGCCGTAAACCCGCAGGCTGTCCATCACCGTCTCTTGCGGCTTGCCGCCGAGGATCAAACGGGTGGAATCCGCTTTGGGGTCGCAGCCGTGGATGAACACGTGCTGACCATGGAAAAAAGCGAGCGCGGCGGCGGTGTTCTGGGTGGTGGTGGACTTACCAATGCCGCCCTTGCCGTAGATCGCGATCTTACGCGTCATTGCCTGAAACTCCTGTCGAATGAATTTCAACGAACGACCGCCACCGGCCGCCCTGCCAGGAGCTATGGCAACCCAAGTGCCACCCGCGGCGCGCTGCCGCTGGATTCGCCAGATTTTGCGGAATTCGCAGGAGAAAGTTTATAAGGCGTTGTTTATTCGAGCTTTACACTGGCGCAGAAAGTTACCGGCACGGTCGGTTTCGGAGCGGTTGTACGTTTCGGTAAATTCCGGGGCAGGCATTGCCGCGCGCGAGATTTACCGTGCCCGCACATTTCCGCGCGATTGTTCCGGATCGGTAAATTCTCAGCGCTGTGCCTCAGCCGCCCGAAAGGTCTTGTAGGAAAGGCCATGGCGCTCCATGCGCGCGCCGAGCATACGGCGGGTCAGCCCGAGTTCGCGCGCCGCTTCACCGACGTGCCCGCCGCTCGACTTCAGCGCCTCGACAATCATCTCATACTCGACCGCGGCGAGCTTGGCCTCCAGGCCGACGCCGAACGCGGTGCCGCTCTCTCGAGACGTTTGTAGAGATGGTGGCAGGTCGTAGCCGTGGATGACGTCGTCGTCGGAGAGGATCACCGCGCGCTCGAT
>QKGW01000204.1 GCA_003250275.1 Alphaproteobacteria bacterium | reverse complement strand
GATCAGGCGCGGGGTGGCGAGGCGCAGCTTGCCGGTGAGGCGCGGCCCCTTCTCGGCACGCGCCGGACGGTCGATCATCACCGCGACCATCGCGCCTTCGGCGGGCGGCGCACCGGGCCAGTCGGCGAGCGGCAGGAAGCCCGGCAGCGCCCCGCCGACGTCGACGAGCAGCGCCCGCGCGGCGGCGATCGTGCCGACGACGCGGCCACGCCAGACCGCGCCCTCGGCGGTGGCCGGAGTGCCGCGGAACAGACGCACCTCGACGACGCGGCCGTCGGCGTCGGTGAGGAGCGCGCGGGTCTCGCCGGGGTGGCGGGTTGCGGCAACCGCGTAGCGCATCGCTCAGCGCTCCAGCGGGTGCCGGATGCCCGCGGCCTCGAGAAGATTGGCGGTTTCGGGCAGGCTGAGGCCGACGACGTTGCCGTAGGAGCCGACGAGCTGGGTGACGAAGCGCCCGGCGAGGCCCTGGATCGCGTAGCCGCCCGCCTTGCCGCGCCATTCGCCGGAGGCGAGGTAGGCGCGCTTTTCGGCGTCCGAGAGGCGCTTGAAGGTCACCGCGGTGACGACGCGGCGCACCCGCGGCGCGGCGAAGCCGGGCGCGAGCACGCAGATGCCGCCGTAGACGCGGTGCCGCCGTCCGGAAAGCAGGTCGAGGCAGCGGCGTGCGGTCGCCTCGTCCTCCGCCTTCGGCAGGATGCGCCGCCCGCAGGCGACCACGGTATCGGCGGCGAGCACCACCGCCTCGGGGCTTTCGGCGGCGACCGCCTGCGCCTTGGCGGCGGCGAGGCGCACGACCAGAGCCGCCGGGGTCTCATCCTTGAGCGGGGTTTCGTCGATATCCGGCGGCTGGATGCGATCGGGCGCGATGCCGATCTGCAACAACAGGTCGCGTCGCCTGGGCGAGGCCGAGGCGAGGATCAGGAGCGGCGGTTCGGCGGCCATCTCGATGCCTGCGCGCGCGCTTACTTGAAGCGGAAGGTGATGCGACCCTTGGTCAGGTCATAGGGAGTCATTTCCACCTGCACGCGGTCGCCCGCGAGCACGCGAATGCGGTTCTTGCGCATCTTGCCCGAGGTATGCGCGAGGATTTCGTGCTCGTTGTCGAGCTTCACGCGGAACATTGCATTGGGCAGCAGCTCGGTGACGGTGCCCGAGAATTCGATCAGATCTTCTTTGGCCATAGGTCCTCATCACGCGCCCACAACTGGGCGGGGTTCTTCGGTCGCTATCTTACTGCTCCGGATAGACGGTCGAAGCAAGCGATTTCCACGAAACCGCAACGATCCGGCGAAGCTTCCGGACGGTCATCGGCGCAGGCGGCGGATGCCCATGCGCATCCGCGTCCAGATGTCCCGGCCACGGCTGCGCGCCATCAGGCCGTGGGTCTTGCGCTCGCCGACGAAGCCGGCGGCGGCCTCGTCGGGGATGCCGGGTTCGGGCTGCTCGCCCGCCATCGGCCACTCGCGGAGGATGCGGGTGCGCAGATCGTCGCGCACGCGGCGATAGGCGTCGAGGCGGGCCTCGCGGTTGCCTTCGGCGAGGGTCGGGTCCTCGGTCGGCCAGAACACCACCTCGCAATGCATCGTGCGGGTGATCTCCTGGGCGCGCTCGAACGCCTCGCGGGTGAGCGCGACGATCACTTCGAAATTGTCGTCGACGAGATCGTCGAAGGTCTTGGGCTGGTGTGCCTCGTAGCCGCCGATCCCGGCCTCGCCGAGCACCGCCGGCACGAACGCGTCGGGCTCCCCGGCTTCGAGCCCGACGGACTCGACGTAGGCGGCGTTGCCGTGCGCGGCGCGGAACAACGCGGCGGCGAGCGGCGAGCGCACGGCGTTGGCGTTGCAGGCGAACAGGACGGCGGACGGCAGGCGGGTCATGGCTCGGATGCTCAGGTCTTCAGGTACAGCACGCACAGCAGCGTAAACAGCCGGCGCGCGGTCATGTGGTCGATCTCGACCTTGTCGGCGAGGCGCTCGCGCAGCACGTCGGAGCCCTCGTTGTGGAGCGCCCGGCGACCCATGTCGATCGCCTCGATCTGCGACGGCGTCGCGGTCTTGATCGCGTCGTAATAGCTCTCGCAGACGAGGAAATAGTCCCGCACGATCGAGCGGAACGACTTCAGCGGCAGGATCAGCCGCAGACTCTCGCACGCGTCGGGCGGCTCGCACACCGGGCGCACGTCGATGTAGAGGCGGCTCTCGGCAAGCGACAGGGTGAGCGCGTAGGGTCCGTCGTGCGGCCAGTCGACCGGACGGAACATGTTTTCTTCGAGCAGGTCGAAGATCGCCACCGCGCGCTCGTGCTCCACCTCCGGCCGCGGGTGCAGCGTGTGCTCGTCCAGCGTCACCTCGGCGATGGTGTACGGCTGGTCCATGGCAAACCTATGGCGTGGACGGCAGGCGCAGGGCGACGGAGAGCGCGTGGGCGGTCAGGCCCTCGCTCTCGGCGAGACGCACCGCGGCCGGGCCGATCGCGGCGACGGCGGCCTCCGAGGCGCCGAGCAGCGTGGTGCGCTTGAGGAAGTCGAGCACCCCGAGCCCCGAGGAGAAGCGCGCGCTGCGCGCCGTCGGCAGCACGTGGTTGGGGCCGCCGACGTAGTCGCCGAGCGCCTCCGGCGTGGTGCGGCCGAGGAAGATCGCGCCCGCGTGGCGCACCCTGGCGGCGAGCGCGTCGGGATCGGCGACGGCAAGCTCGAGGTGCTCGGGGGCGATGCGGTCGACCAGCGGCACCGCCGCGTCGAGCGACGGCACGACGATGGTCGCGCCGAAATCGCGCCAGCTCGCCGCGGCGATGTTGGCGCGCGGCAAGGTTTCGAGGCGCAGCTCCACCGCCGCCGCGACCTTTTCGGCGAAGGCGGCGTCGTCGGTGATCAGAATCGCCTGGGCGGCGGCGTCGTGCTCGGCCTGGGAGAGCAGGTCGACGGCGATCCAGTCGGGATCGTTGGCTGCGTCGGCAACCACCAGCACCTCGGAAGGCCCGGCGATCATGTCGATGCCGACGGTGCCGAACACCATCCGCTTGGCGGTGGCGACGTAGGCGTTGCCGGGGCCGACGATCTTGTCGACCGGGGCGATCGTCGCGGTGCCGTAGGCGAGCGCGGCGACCGCCTGCGCGCCGCCGACGCGGTAGATCTCGTCGACGCCCGCGCGCTTCGCCGCGGCGAGCACCAGCGGGTTGACCACGCCGTCGGGCATCGGCACCACCATCACCAGGCGCTCGACCCCGGCGACCTTGGCCGGGATCGCGTTCATCAGCACCGACGACGGATACGACGCGGTGCCGCCCGGCACGTAGAGACCGGCGGCGTCCACCGCGGTCCAGCGCATCCCGAGGCGCGCGCCCGCGGCGTCGGTATAGGAGATGTCGCCGGGGAGCTGGCGCTCGTGGAAGCTGCGGATGCGCGCGGCGGCGAGGTCGAGCGCCTGAAGCAGGTCGGGATCGCACGCGGCCTCGGCGGCGGCGATTTCCCCGGCGGAGACGCGCAGTCCAGCCGGTCGAACTTCGCGCTGAGGCGGATCAGCGCGGCGTCGCCGTCGCGGCGGACCTCGGCGATGATCGCGGCGACGGTGTCGGCGACGTCGACCGAGGTCTCGCGCTTGCCCGCGAGCAGTTCGGCGAAGCGCGCCTCGAAATCCGGCGAACGGGCGTCAAGCGACACGGGCATCGGTGGCCTCCCGGAACTTGGCGAGCCAACCCTGCATCGCATCCGAATGGGTCTTGAAGGTCGGGCGGTGGAAGATCAGGCGCGAGGTGACGTCGCAGATCGTCTCGACCTCGACGAGACCGTTGGCCTTGATCGTCGCGCCCGAGGACACGAGGTCGACGATCCGGCGGCACAACCCGAGGCGCGGCGCCAGTTCCATCGCGCCGTTGAGCTTGACGCACTCGGCCTGCACGCCGCGCGCGGCGAAGTGACGCTGGGTCAGCGACGGATACTTGGTGGCGACGCGGATGTGGCTCCAGCGCGACGGGTGATCCTCGGCGATCACGTCGACCGGCGCCGCGACCGACAGGCGGCAGTGGCCGATGCCGAGGTCGAGCGGCGCGTAGATGTCGGCGTAGTCGAACTCCATCAGCACGTCGTTGCCGCAGATGCCGAAGTGCGCCGCGCCGAAGGCGACGAAGGTGGCGACGTCGAAGCTGCGGACGCGGATGATGTCGAGGTTCGGATGGTTGGTGGTGAAGCGCAGCTTGCGGGACTTGGAATTGTCGAAGTCGGGTTCGGGTTCGATGCCGGCGGCGCGCACCAGAGGCATCGCCTCTTCGAGGATGCGGCCTTTCGGCAGAGCCAGAACGAACTTTTCGATGGCAGACACGCTTCAGTCTCCGGTCAGTCCCGCAGCCGCTCGACGTCGGCGCCGCAGGCGGCGAGTTTCTGTTCCAGGCGCTCGTAGCCCCGGTCGAGGTGATAGACGCGGGCGATCGTGGTTTCGCCCGCAGCGGCCAAGGCGGCCAGAACCAGCGACATCGAGGCGCGCAGATCGGTCGCCATCACCGGCGCACCCGAGAGCTTCGCGACGCCGCGCACGATCGCCGAGTTGTTATGGATGTTGATGTCCGCGCCCATGCGTTTCAACTCCGGAACGTGCATGAAGCGGTTCTCGAAAATCGTCTCGGTCATCATCGACGCGCCCTCGGCGGTGGCGAACAGCGCCATCACCTGGGCCTGCATGTCGGTGGGGAAGCCCGGATGCGGCTCGGTCATCACGTCGACGCCCTTGATCGTCCGCCCCGCGGCGGAGACCCAAAGCCCCTCGGCCCGGTCCTCGACCTCGACGCCCGCGGCGATCAGCACCTTGATCAGCGCCGACATCTGCGCCGCGTCGGCGTTCTGCAGCGTCACGCTGCCGCGCGTGATCGCGGCGGCGACGGCGTAGGAGCCCGCCTCGATGCGATCGGGCAGGACCGCGTGGGTCGCGCCGTGCAGCGCATCCTTGCCGCGCACCACGAGACGCGAGGAGCCGACGCCCTCGATCTCCGCGCCCATCGCGATTAGGCAGTTGGCGAGGTCGGCGACCTCAGGCTCGCGCGCGGCGTTGTCGATGATCGTCTCGCCGTCGGCGAGGGTCGCCGCCATCAGCAGGTTCTCGGTGCCGGTGACGGTGACCTGCGGGAACACCAGATGCGCGCCCTTGAGCCGCCCGTCCACGGTCGCGTCGACGTAGCCGCCGTCGATCGAGATCTTCGCGCCCATCTGTTCGAGCGCCTTGAGGTGCAGATCCACCGGCCGCGCGCCGATCGCGCAGCCGCCCGGCAGCGACACCCTGGCCTTGCCTTCGCGCGCGAGGATCGGCCCGAGCACCAGGATCGAGGCGCGCATCTTGCGCACCAGGTCGTAATGCGCGGTGGTGTTGGTGATCGCCGCGGTGGTGAGTTCGAGCACCCGGCCGCCGCACGCCTGACCGCTCGCGTTGCCGTTCATGTGCAGCGCGACGCCGTGCGAGGCGAGCAGGTTCGCCATCGTGGTGATGTCGACGAGATGCGGCAGGTTCCTGAGCGTCAGGGTCTCGGCGGACAAGAGCGTCGCCGCCATCAGCGGCAGCGCGGCGTTTTTCGCGCCGCTGATCGGAATCACGCCGTTCAGCGGAATGCCGCCGCGAATTCGGATGCTGTCCATACGCTATACGTCCTAGAGGCGCGGCAGGGTCACGCCGGTCTGGCTCATGTACTTGCCCGAACGCGACCGGTAAGTCACCTCGCAGGGGCTGTCGCCCTTGAGGAAGATGAACTGCGCGACGCCCTCGTTGGCGTAGATCTTCGCGGGCAGCGGCGTGGTGTTGGAGAATTCGAGGGTGACGTGACCCTCCCAACCCGGTTCGAGCGGCGTGACGTTGACGATGATGCCGCAACGCGCGTAGGTCGACTTGCCGAGGCAGATCACCAGCACGTCGTCGGGGATCTTGAAATACTCGACGGTGCGCGCGAGCGCGAAGCTGTTCGGCGGGATCACGCAGATGTCGGTCGAGCGGTCGACGAAGCTCTTCTCCGAGAACGCCTTCGGATCGACCACCGCGGAATCCACGTTGGTGAAGATCTTGAACTCGGTCGAGCAGCGCGCGTCGTAGCCGTAGGACGACAGGCCGTAGGACACCACGCCCTCGCGATGCAGGCGATCCTCGAACGGCGAGATCATCTCGTGTTCGAGAGCCATCTTGCGAATCCAGTGATCCGGCAGCACGCCCATAATCGCCCCTTCCATCGTCCCTTCCGCGGTGCCGACAGTCTTAACGGCTTGCGCACCGCTCGGCAAGCCGAGATCACCTGCGGCTTTGCGGGCGCTCGCCTGCGTGCGGCGCAGACGAAGATTGCGCCGCAGCGCCTCCGCCTCGATCCGTTCGCGGTCGCCGATATCGCGCGCCATGCAAAGCCTCCGTCCTCCTGCGTGGGTGGCGAGGATAGCGCAATCGCACTGCCGTGGTGGCGAATTTTTTTCTTAGGGGCTTGTCAGGGGCCTCGGGCTTGTGTATGAAAGCCGCCTCACGCCGAAACGGCGCGACGTTACCCCAGAATGTGCCGCAGTAGCTCAGGGGTAGAGCACACCCTTGGTAAGGGTGGGGTCGGAAGTTCAATTCTTCTCTGCGGCACCATTCTCTCCCCTTTGCAGCGCAATCGCCTCAACCCCCGGCCACCCGGCAGGTTTTTCCGCGCGTCCGCGCTGCGGCGGCAAATTCGACCGCCCTCCCCGAAGCCATCTCCTTGAATTTTCAGAGTTTCAAACTGGCCCGCGATTTGCTGGACAGGACCGAGATGATTATTCGAGGCCCGCGATGACCAGCATCACCACCCGTGAAATCGACTCTTCGCAGTCCCTGATCGGTTCGTCCTCCGCCGTCGCCGCCGACGCGAGCGCGTGGCAGAAAGCCTTGGCGAGCGCCGCCGGCGACGGCGACCTTCGCCAGAGCACCATCGAGGCGACGCTCGGCGCGTCGGTCGTCACCCCCGCCACCGCGGTCAACGCCCAGAGCCTCGGGCAGTCGGAAGCGGTGCAGGAGTTCTCCGAGCTCATGGACCGCTCACCCGAGGAGCGGATGCGCGCGCAGATCCTCGGCAGCATGGGCTTGACCGAGGAGGACCTCGCGGCGATGACGCCGGAGGAGCGCAAGAAGATCGAGGCGCGGATTCAGGAGGCGGTGGAAACCCGCATCCAGGCGCAGACCGAGGAGAAGACCGCCGAAGCCGCCGAGGCGGCGAGCGCGCCGATCGCCTCCAGGCCCACCGCCGAGGCGGCGCAGGCGGACACCGACGCGACCGAGGGCGCGTCGCTCCTGCCCTTCCCGTTCAAGACCGACGCCGCGGCGGCGCAATCGTCGCAGCGCGACGACACCGCGGCCTGACCCTAAGTCCTCACACCGGATCGAACGCGATCGGCTCGCCCTTGGGCGTGCCGATCAGTGCGTCCTCGCGCATCACCACGCGCCCGCCGACGGCGGTGATCACCGGCCAGCCGGTGACGCGGGTGCCGTGGAACGGCGTCCAGCCGCAGCGGCTGGCGATCCAGTCGTCGGAGATGGTGCGCTCCGCGCCCATGTCGACGATGGTGAAGTCGGCGCGGTAGCCCTCTTCGATCCGCCCGCGCCCGGTCATCCCGAACATCTCCGCCGGGTTCGACGACGACAGCCGCACGAAGTCCGAAAGCCCGAGCCGCCCGGCGTTGACGTGGTCGAGCATCACCGGCACGTAGGTCTGCACTCCGGGCATCCCCGAGGGCGACTTCGGATACGGCTGCGCCTTCTCCTCACGAGTGTGCGGCGCATGGTCGGAGCCGATGCACGAGACCACGCCGTCGCGGAGCGCCGCCCACAGCGCATCGCGGTGGCGCGCGTCGCGGATCGGCGGGTTCATCTGCGCGAAGGTGCCGAGGCGATCGTAGGCGTCGGGCGCGGCGAGGGTGAGGTGCTGCGGCGTCACCTCGACGGTCATGTTCGCCGGGCGGTCGCGCAGCAGTTCCATCTCGGCGGCGCTGGTGACGTGGAGGCAATGGGTGGCGCGGCCCGAACGGCGCGCGAGGTCGATCAGCCGCGACACCGCGATCGTCGCCGCCTCCTCGTCGCGCCAGACCGGATGCATCGACACCGGCGCGCCGTCGGCGACCAGGGCGTAGCGCGCCTTGAGGCGGGTTTCGTCCTCCGCGTGCACCGCGATGCGGCGCTTGCCGGTGGCGAAGATGGTTTCGAGCGCGGCCTGGTCGTCGACCAGCAGGGTGCCGGTGGAGGACCCCATGAACACCTTGATGCCGCAGCAGCCGGGCAGGTTTTCCCAGGCCGCGAGGTCCTCGGCGTTCTCCGCCGTCGCGCCCATGTAGAAGCCGAAGTCGACCCAGGCGCGCCCCTTGCCGCGCGCCACCTTGTCCGCGAGCGTCTCGGGCGAGGTGGTGTTGGGCTTGGTGTTGGGCATGTCGCAGATCGCGGTGACGCCGCCCTTGGCCGCCGCGGCGGTGCCGGTGGCGAGGTCTTCCTTGTGCTCGGCGCCGGGCTCGCGGAAATGCACCTGGGTGTCGATCACGCCGGGCAGCACGGTCAGGCCGGCGAGGTTGTCCTCGACCGCGCCGGAGCCGGGGCGGATATCGCCGATTTTGGCGATGCGCCCGCCGCTCACGCCGATGTCGGCGGAGACCAGCCCCTTGGGAGTGAACACCGCCGCACCGCGCAGCACCCAGTCGTAACGATCCGCCATCATCCGTCCTTTCCGAAAACGCGTTCGGAAAATATAGACCGGATTTGGCGGAAGTCACCGGGCGGAAACGATTTACGCCTTGAGAACGTCGAACACCCCGGCGTTGACCGCAACGCCCTCGATGTGGTGGCGGTGCCAGAGCGCATAGAACAGCAGGTGCCAAGCGGCGGCGCCGATGCGCTTGTCGGGGTTTTCGCCGGCGAGCGCAGCGAACACCTTCTTCACCGCCTCGGGGTCGCAGATCTCGGCGACGCCCGCCTGCTCGGCGACGAGCGGCCCCAGCGCCTTGGCTTCGAGGCCGATCCACTCCGCCACCGGCACGGTGAAGCCGCGCTTCTTCGCGAACGGCTTGCTCTGCGGCAGGTGCTTTTCGAGCCAGCGGCGCACCACGTATTTGCCGAGGCGGCCGTGCACGCGGAGCGAATCCGGCAGGGTCTGGGCGAAGCGCGCGATCTCGACGTCGAGGAACGGCACCCGCCCCTCGATGCCGTGCGCCATCAGGCAGCGGTCGAGCTTGGTGAGGAGATCGTTGGGCAGCCAGTCGAGGCAATCGACCGCCTGCTGCGCCTGCAGGCCCTTGATCCCGGCACCGTGCACCGCCTTTTCCGCCGCCGCGATGCCGCGCCGCCAGCCCGGGCCGTCGTCGCGCAGGACGCCGAGGCCGTCGAGCGTACCCTTGGCGCGCATCGCCTTCTTGAACGGCCAGGGCCGCACCGCGCCGCGGTAGCGTCCGTAGCCCGCGAACATCTCGTCGCCGCCCTCGCCGGAGAGGATCACCTTCACCGACTTCGCCGCCTCGCGCGCGAGGAACCAGGTCGGCACGATCGCGTAGTCGGCGACCGGATCGTCCATCGCCGCGACGATCTTCGGCAGATGCGCCCAGAAATCGTATTCCTGGATCGGCACCTCGACGTGCTCCGCCCCCACCGCCTGCGCCACCGCGCGGGCGTGGTCGCGCTCGTCGTGCACGCCGGTTTCGGGGAAGCCCGCGGTGAACGCCTTGACCGGCTGGCCGTTGAGGCGCGCCATCATCGCGAGGATCGCCGAACTGTCCACCCCGCCCGAGAGGAACATGCCGTAGGGCACGTCGGAGCGCTGGTGGAAGTCGACGCTGTCCTGGAACACCTGATCGAAGCGCTCGACCGCCTTCTCGCCGCTGGTCTGCCACTTGCCCGCCTCGGGGTCGGGGCTCGGCCAGCAGGAGCGGTAGTTGTGCGCGACGATGCGCCCCTGCTCGATCACCACCGTCTCGCCCGGCGCGACGCGCTTGATATCGGGGAAGATCGTGTCCTTGCCGGTGGTGAACTGGAGCTGCAGCAGTTCCGCCGCCTTCTCCGGGCTGATCTTGCGCTCGGCCCATTCGGAGGCGAGCAGCGCCTGCGGCTCGGAGGCGAAGGCGACGCCGAGCTTGGTCGGCATGATGTAGAGCGGCTTGATGCCGAACGGATCGCGGCTGAGGATCACCCGCTCGGCGGCGGGGTCGTGCAGCGCGAGCGCGTACATCCCGCGCAGTTCGTCGACGAACCCGGCGCCGTCGCGCTTGTAGAGATAGAGCGGCGGCTCGCAGTCGGAATTGGTGGCGAAGTTGACCCCGGCGAGCTCGCCGCGGAGTTCGCGGTAGTTGTAGACCTCGCCGTTGCCGACGAGCGCGCTGCCGTTCGGCCCGTGCAGCGGCTGGTCGCCGCCGGTGAGGTCGATGATCGCGAGGCGCAGGTGGGTGAAGGCGACGTCGGTGCGGCGCAGATCGCCCCGCCCGTCGGGGCCGCGGTGGGCCATCGCCGCCGCCATCGCGTCGAGCGAGGCGTCGCGCCGCGCGAGGATCGCGCGTCCTTCGGGGGTGGTGATGATGCCGGCGATGCCGCACATGAAACCGCTTTTCCTTTCAAACCGCTACACGCACGCGACCGGTCGCAGCGAGACTAGCCCGCCACGGCGCACCGATCGGTGACGCGCGTCACGCCTCCGCCTCTGCGGGGGCGGCGACACTCTCGAAAAACTGACGATACCGGGCAATCACGACGCTTGCACTGTAATCCTGGAGGTAGGACTCGCGCCCCGCCTCCGCCATCTTGCGGGCGTCCTCGGGGTTGCCGAACATCCAGGCGATCGCCTGCGCGAGCGCGCCTGCGTCGTTGATCGGCACGAGCAGGCCGTTGCGCCCCTGCTCGATCAGCATCCCCGGCCCCTGCGACGCGGCGGCGACCACCGGCCTGCCGAGCGCCCAGGCTTCGAGCACGACGTTGCCCAGGGGCTCGTGGCGCGACGGACAGACGAACACGTCGGCGGCGGCGAGCAGCGGCGCGACGTCCTCCTGCCAGCCGAGGAAGCGGGTGCGCGGCTTGATCCCCTCGGTCAGCGCCAGGGCTTCGAGCTTCTCGCGCTCCGGGCCGTCGCCGGCGAGCCAGAGGTAGGCGTCGGGCACCCGCGCCATCGCCTTGATCAGCACGTCGAACGCCTTGTTCTCGTGCAGGCGGCCGAGGGCCACCACCAGCGGCGCGTGGTTCGGGGTGTAATGCGCGGCGCGCGACATCGGCGCGGTCTCGGCGCTCACCTCGGCGAAGTTGGGGACGTAATGCGCGCGGTCCTGCGGCCAGCCCTCGCGCACCAGGTACTCGACGATGTCGGGGGTGTTGCCGATCAGATGGTCGCAGGTCTTGTAGTACTTGAGGTCGTAGTAGCCACCGAGGCGGGCGACATGGACGAAATCGCCCTTCGGGCACATCGCGCTCGCGCGGTTCATCCAGGTCATCACCACGTGCGGCTTGAACCGGGCGATCTCGCGCGCGAACTGGCGCTTGGTGGTGAAGTCGAAGGTGCCGCCGAAGGGCAGCTCCATCGGCGTCAGGCCCGCCGCCTTGAGGCGCTCGGCGCGCGCCGGATTGCGGCGGATCAGCACGTGCTGCTGCAACCCGTCGCGGTGCAGCGCGATCACCAACCGCTCGAAAAACGCCTCGGCGCCGCCGTGTTCGGCACCCGCCATCGCCTGCAATACCCGCATCGTCACCGCCCATCACCCTTCGCAACGCCCGATCGTCAACCGATCAGGGCTTCCCAGTGTTCCGCCGCGTCGTCCCAGCCCCAGCGGCGCTGAAGATCGCGGGTGCGGGACTGCATCGCCGTCCACGCCGCGTCGTCGCCGGTGAGGATCTCGACCGCGCGGCGGGCGAAATCCGCATCCCCCGCCGCGGTATCGGCGCAGACGTAACCGGTCTCGCCGTCGACCACGCGTTCGCGCGTCGCACCGATATCCTTCACCACGCACGGCACGCCCAAGGCTTGCGCCTCGGCCACCGCGAAACAATAGGTTTCGTTGATGTCCCCCCGGTACAGGAGCACCCGCGACGACCGCATTTCCTCGATCAGAATGGGCTTTCCGACCGGCTGACGCAAGATCACTCCACGGTCTTCGAGCGCTTCGGCTTTTTCCAGCACCGCGCGCATCGTGCCGACTATCGCCGCCGGGAACACGTGCAACTCGGCATCCGGAACCGCCGGACGGATGCGGTCGCGCCAGAGGTCGAGCAGCCAGTCGAGGCCGCGCTGCGGGTCGGCGGCGAAGATCGCCCTCGGCGGCGGCGCGTCCGCCGCCCCCGCCGCGCGGCGGACGGGTTCGGCCACGCCGTAGGGGATCACCACGCGTCCACCGTCGGGGGCCCACTCGGGATAGGTTTCGCGGTGGTGTTCGCCGGCGAACACGATCGGCGGCCTGGTCCGCCAGAGCTTCCAGAGCGCGCGGAACCCGCACAGCGATTTCGCCGACTCATGCACCCAGAGCGCCACCCGCGCGGCGCGCGGCATCGCCTCGACCAGGGCTTCGCTGCGGTTGGCGATGAACAGGTCCGCCGCCTCCGGAAAGCCTTCGGAGATCGGCATCCAGCGCACGCCGCGATGGATCAGCGCCGCCGTGCAATTGTTGACGACGCGCACCTCGTGGCCGCGCGCCGCGAGCGCCTCGGCGAGGCCGATCACCGCGCGTTCGGCCGCGCCGAGCGCCGAAGCCTCGGGTGCCCGGCCATCGAAACCGATGCCGTCGTCGGCGATGACGATGCGCGCCACGTCTCAGCCTTCCTCGAGCGTCGCCTTAAGGTAGGCCAGCAACGGAAACAGCCCGGCGCACAGCGCGATCAGCAGGCCCCAGCCCCCCTCGCGGTAGCCCTTGCGCCGCACGTAGCATTTAAAGAAGCGGGAGAACAGCCGCCGGAGGTTATTGCCGAGACTGCCGACGTCGCCCGACGCGCGCAGATCGGCGGCGCGCAGGGTGGCGTAGCGATCGAGGCGGCGGATCATGTCGGAGATGTCGCGGTCGACGAAGTGATCGAGGCGGTTGGCGAGCATCGCGCCCTTCACCGCCTTCGCGCCGCCGCGCCCGGTCCAGGCGAGCGACGGATGCACCCGCTGCATCCCCCAGGACTTCGCGCCCTTGCGGAACAACCCCGGATACGCAGCCTTGCCGAACGACGCGCCCCAGCCCCAGCGCACCAGACGGTCGCCGATGTAGTTGTCGACGAGGATCTCGTGGTAGTCGGCGTCGGTGGTTTCGATCACCCGGCGCACCTCCTCGGCGAGCGCGGGCGGGACGTGTTCGTCGGCGTCGACTTCGAGGATCCACTCGCCCGCGCACGCGGCGATGCCGGTGTTGCGGCGCGGCCCTTCGAGGTCCCAACTGCCTTCGACGAGATGCGCCTCGTCGGTGAAGCGGAGCGCGATCTCGCGGCTACCGTCGGTGCATTTGTCGAGCACCACCACGAGTTCGTCGGCAAAGCCGAGCTTGTCGAGGCACTGGGCGAGGCGAGCTTCCTCGTTGTGCACCACCACCAGGGCGGACAATTTCATCGGGTGCGGCTCCAGAGTTCGCGGGCGGCGGCTTCAACCTTATCGACGCCGAGGCTGTCCATCAACGTGCCGGTGGTGCGGTGGTTGTAGCCCGGCGCGCTGGTCAGCTCGGCAAAGCTCTCGGGCGTGGAGACCCAGGCGGTGTCCGGCCCCCAGGGGGCGTAGAGATCGGGGAAGCTCGGGCCGAACAGGCCGAGGGTCGGCACGCCGCGCGCGGCGGCGAGGTGCATCAGCCCGGAATCGTTGCCGAGGTAGAAGGCGCAGCGCCCGAGCGCGGCGTAGACCGCGAGCAGGTCGCGCTCGCCGGTGATCCGCAGCACCCGCTCGGGCGGCAGGCTCGCGGCGAGCGGTTCGGCGGCGGCGGCCTCGCCGGGGGCGGAGAACACCGCGACGCGCGCGTCGGCGAACGGCGCGCCCGGCGCGGTGAGGCGCGCGACGGTCTCGACGAAGCGTTCGATGCGCCAGGTCTTGCCCGGCCAGTTGGCGGTTGGGCCGACCGCGAGCACCGGCGCGCCGTCGGGGATCATCTCGGCGGCGCGCGTCTCGTGTTCGGGCAGGGTCCAGAGCTTCGGCGCGGGCGGCGGATCGATGCCGAGCATCGCCGCGTTGGCGGCGACGCGGTGTGCGCCGCGTTCCGGCCCGAGGCGGTAGCGGTGGCGCGCGCACAACGTCCAGGCGAGCGCCGAGCGGCGCAGGTCGACGACGGTATCCCAGCGGGTGCCGACGGTCTCGGCCCACAGCCGCCGCCAGTGCGCGGCATAGCGCCCCTTCGGCATCGCGATCACCCGGTCGAGGCGCGGCACGCCGGCGAACAAACTCGCCGCCACCGGCCCGCAGGCGATGGTGAAGCGGGCGTCGGGGCGGGTTTCGACGAGATGGGAGAGGACGCCGGACGACAGCACCGCATCGCCGATACGGGTCGAGGTGACGAACAGGATGCGCTGCGGCAAGTGGTCTTATCCTTTGGGGGGCGTCGGACGGCGAATCGCATCGTCGTCCCACGCCGCGAGGCTTTCCTTGAGGGCCGCCGAGACGTCCATCGGCCAGCCGAGAAGGGTCTTGATATACAGCCAGAAAAACCGCGAGGTCAAACCCGCCCGCGCCTTGCGCGCGGCTTCCCAGCTGCGCCGCGCCGCGACCCGCAACGCCGCCTTGCGCACGCGGCGCGAAAGCTCGGGGCGCGCGGTGATGAAATCGGCCACCGCCATCGAGCGGTCGTGCTCGGCTTGGCCGCCGGCGCGGCGGAGCGCGCTCGGCGCGTCGTCCCGCCCGGCGGAGAGCGCGAGGTCGAGAATGCCGACGCTGTGGGTAAGCGCGGCGTTGAGCGCCGGCGAGATATCGGGGAGGTAGACCGCCGGGTCGAACAGCCCGGGATCGCGGAACGCGCCGCGGCGCATCATCATCCGCCGGTGCGGCGCGGGAAACTCGGTGAGCAGCGCGTGCACGTCGACCGGGCGCACCTCGGGCGGGTCCGGAGGCATCGCGAAGTCGAAGGCGAGCGGCGAATGCGAGATCGCGTGCGGGAACAGGATCATGTCGGCGTCGCCGCGCTTGATCGTCGCGTAGCCGAGGCGGCTCGCCGCGGGATTGAGCACGACGTCGGCGTCGAGGAAGATCCACACGTCGCCGGTGGCGGCCTTGGCCCCGGCGAGCGCCGCCGCGGTCGGACCCTGGCGGCGCTGCTGGATCAGCAGCGTGCGCGGCCAGGTGCGGGTGCGCTGGATCAGCGCGTCGAAGGAGCCGTCCTCCGAGCCGTCGTCGACGAACACGAATTCGCGCGAATGGTCGCCTTCCTGCACGCGCAGGCTCGCCAGCATCGCCTCGAGATAGGGAAGCTGGTTGTCGACCGTGATGATGTAGGAAACCTGTGTCATACGCACGCTCCTGCCCGCGCGCGAGAGTAATGCAATTTCACCGCCTTTCCCACCCCCGGCTGCGGCGAAAACGAAACGGGCGCCGAAGCATCGCTCCGGCGCCCGCGTTCTCCGGCTTACGCCGGCTGCTTAGCTTTGGCCTTCTGGCGGATCGCCGCCTGGGCCGCCGCGAGGCGCGCGATCGGCACGCGGTACGGCGAACAGGAGACGTAATCGAGGCCGACGGTCTGGCAGAACGCCACCGACGCCGGGTCGCCGCCGTGCTCGCCGCAGATGCCGAGCTTGATCTCGGGGCGGGTGGCGCGGCCGCGTTCGGCGGCGATCTTCACCAGCTCGCCCACGCCCTCCTGATCGAGCGTCGCGAACGGGTCGGTCTCGACCACGCCCTTCTGACGGTAGATCTCGAGGAAGCTGCCGGCATCGTCGCGCGACATGCCGAGGGTGGTCTGGGTGAGATCGTTGGTGCCGAAGGAGAAGAACTCCGCGGTCTCGGCGATCTGGCCCGCGCGCAGAGCGGCGCGCGGCAGTTCGATCATCGTGCCGACCTTGTACTCCAGGGTCATGCCCGACTTCGCGAACACGTCCTTGGCGACGGCGTCGATCACCGCCTTCATCATGTCGAGCTCGGTCTTGTCCATCACCAGCGGGATCATGATTTCCGGCACGACGCTCTCGCCCGAGGCCTTGGAGACTTCGACCGCGGCCTCAAGGATGGCACGCGCCTGCATCTCGTAGATCTCGGGATAGGTGACGCCGAGGCGGCAGCCGCGATGGCCGAGCATCGGGTTGCTCTCGTGCAGTTGCAGCACGGTGGCGCGCACCGTCGCGGCGTCGATGCCCGAGGCCTGCGCGACCTCCTCCTGCTCCGCTTCGGTGTTGGGCAGGAATTCGTGCAGCGGCGGATCGAGAAGGCGCACCGTCACCGGCAGGCCCTTCATGATCGTGAACAGGTCGACGAAGTCCTGGCGCTGGTAGGGCAGCAGCTTGGCGAGCGCGGCGCGGCGGCCCGCCTCGTTGCGCGCGAGGATCATCTCGCGCATCGAGACGATGCGCTTCGGATCGAAGAACATGTGCTCGGTGCGGCAGAGACCGATGCCCTCGGCGCCGAAGTTGCGCGCGGTCGAGGCGTCGAGCGGGGTTTCGGCGTTGGTGCGCACCTTCATCGTGCGGACCTCGTCGACCCAGCTCATCAGCGTCGCGAAGTCGCCGGTCATTTCCGGCTGGATCGTCGGCACTTCGCCGAGGATCACCTCGCCGGTCGAGCCGTCGAGGGTGATCACGTCGCCCTCGGCCACGGTCACGTCGCGCACGCGCATCACCTTGGCCTTGCCGTCGATGCGGATCTCGCCCGCACCGGCGACGCACGGCGTGCCCATGCCGCGCGCGACCACGGCGGCGTGCGAGGTCATGCCGCCGCGGGTGGTGAGCACGCCTTCGGAGACGTGCATACCGCCGATGTCCTCGGGGCTGGTTTCGGCGCGCGCGAGGATGACCTTTTCGCCGTTCTTCACCCACACTTCGGCGTCGTCGGCGGTGAACACCACCTTGCCCGAGGCCGCACCCGGCGACGCCGGCAGGCCCTTGGCGAGGATCTTGCGCGGCGCCTTGGGATCGAGGGTCGGGTGGAGGAGCTGATCGAGCGCCTGCGGCTCGACGCGCAGCACCGCCTCTTCCTTGGTGAGCACGCCTTCGCTCACCATGTCGACCGCGATCTTGACGGAAGCGCGCACGGTGCGCTTGCCGTTGCGGGTTTGGAGCATCCAGAGCTTACCCTGCTGGATGGTGAACTCCATGTCCTGCATGTCCTTGTAGTGCGCTTCAAGGATCGTGCGGATCTTGCAGAGGTCGTCGAACAGCTTCGGCATCACCTCTTCCATCGCGGGGAGGTTGGAGCCGTGCTTGGTCTTGCCCTTGATCGTGAGGTGCTGCGGCGTGCGGATGCCCGCGACCACGTCCTCGCCCTGGGCATTGACCAGGTATTCGCCGTAGAACGCGTCCTCGCCGGTCGACGGATCGCGCGAGAACGCGACGCCGGTGGCGCAGTCCTCGCCCATGTTGCCGAACACCATCGACTGCACCGTCACCGCGGTGCCCCAGCTCTCCGGGATGCCGTGGAGGCGGCGGTAGGTGATCGCACGCTGGTTCATCCAGGAGCCGAACACCGCGCCGATCGCGCCCCAGAGCTGGTCCTTGACGTCCTGCGGGAACGGCTTGCCGAGTTCCTCGGCGACGATCTTCTTGTAGCGGCCAACGAGGTCGCGGAGGTTCGCGGCGGTCAGCTCGGTATCCTGGCTGACGCCGGCGTCGCGCTTGACGTCGTCGAGCGCGTCCTCGAACAGGTGGTGTTCGACGCCGAGCACCACGTCGGAATACATCTGAATGAAGCGGCGATAGCTGTCGTAGGCGAAGCGCTCGTCGCTCGCGCGGGTGGCGAGGCCGATCACGGTCTCGTCGTTGAGGCCGAGGTTGAGAACGGTGTCCATCATGCCCGGCATCGAGGCGCGCGCGCCGGAGCGGACGGAAACCAGAAGCGGGTTGACCGCATCGCCGAACCCGGCGCCGATCGTCGCCTCGATCCCCTTGACCGCGGTCTCGACCTGGTCGGTGAGGCCGGCGGGATAGGTATCCCCGTTGGTGTAGTAGTAGGTGCAGACTTCGGTCGAAATCGTGAATCCGGGCGGCACCGGCACGCCGATCGTGCTCATTTCCGCAAGGTTGGCGCCCTTACCCCCCAGAAGATTGCGCATCTCCGCGCTGCCTTCGGCCTTGCCGTCGCCGAAGGTGTACACCCATTTGCTCATGGCTGCGTTCCTCATCGTGATTGCCCCGCCGGTTTGCCCGGCTCATGTTTGGATTACACCCCGGCCCACCCCCCGGCGGCCGGTCGCTCTCTCGCAGTAAGCCTGGAAGAAAAGGCTCAACCTTCCAGGCGCGAAAAATCCGCAACGCTCTCCATCGCCGCGCCGATGCGCGACAGCAGACGCAGGCGGTTGCCGCGCAACGACGGGTCGTCGGCGTTCACCGTGACCTTGTCGAAGAACGCGTCCACCGGACCCCGCAGCGTCGCCAGGGCCGCCATCGCGCCGCCGAAGTCCTCGGCTGCGAGGGCGGTGCCGCTGTCGGGGATGGCCTTGTCGAGCGCGGCGTAGAGCGCGCTCTCCTCGTCCGACGCGAGGAGCCCGGCTTCGGGCGCAGCATCGAACCGGACGCCGTCCTTCTTCTCTTCGATGCGCACGATGTTGGCGGCGCGGCGATAGGCGATCAGAAGGTTGCGGCCGTCCTCGGCCTTGAGGAAGTCGTCGAGAGCGGCGACGCGGGCGCGGAAGCGCACCACGTCGTCATCCTTGTCGCGGGCGAACACCGCGGCGATGACGTCGTGCCCGACGCCCTCCTCGCGCAGGTGGACCTTGAGCCGGTCGGCAAGGAAGTCGATGAGCTCGTCGGCCACGGTTTCGGCGGGACGCAAGCCCTCGACGCCGCCCGCGACGTAGAGCGCGTGGGCGGCCAGGAACATCGGCTTGAGGCCGATGCGCAGACGGTTTTCGAGCACCAGGCGGATCACCCCGAGGGCGGCGCGGCGCAGGGCGTAGGGGTCGCGCGAGCCGGTCGGCTTCTCGTCGATGGCGAAGAAGCCGACGAGGCTGTCGATCTTGTCGGCGAGCGCCACCGCCACCGCGACCGGCGCGGTCGGGCAGGCATCCGACGGACCCTGGGGCGAATAGTGCTGGGCGACCGCGTCGGCGACGTCCGCGTCCTCGCCGTCGTGGAGCGCGTAGTAGCGGCCCATCACGCCCTGGAGTTCGGGGAACTCGCCGACCATCGCGGTCGAGAGGTCGCACTTGGCGAGACGCGCGGCGCGGCCCGCCTTGGCGGCGTCGGCCCCGGTCGCGTCCGCGACCTTGGCGGCGAGCGCCTCGATGCGCTCGACCTTGCCGAGCACCGAGCCGAGCGCGGCGTGGAAGATGCGGTCGCCGAGCGCGCCCAGGCGGCTGTCGAGGCGTGCCTCGCGGTCGGTATCCCAGAAGAAGCGCGCGTCGGAGAGGCGCGCGCGGAGCACGCGCTCGTTGCCGGCGACGATGCGCTTGCCGCCGTCGACCGGCGCCATGTTGGCGACGACGATGAAGCCGGGCGCGAGATCGCCGTTGGCGTCGATCAGCGAGAAGTACTTCTGATGGGTGCGCATCGAGGTCGAAAGCACCTCGCGCGGCACGCTCATGAACGCGTCGTCGATCGTGCCCTTGAGCACCACCGGCCATTCGACCAGGCCCGCGACCTCGGCGAGCAGCCCGGCGTCGGGCAGCACCTTAAGGCCCGCGGCGGCGGCGATCGCATCGGCGTCGCGCGCGATGATCTCGCGGCGCTTCGCCGGGTCGAGGATCACCTTGGCGGCTTCGAGCTTGGCGGCATAGTCGTCGAACCCGCTCACCGCGAAACGCGCGGGCGCGAGGAAGCGATGGCCCTTGGTGCTGTCGCAGGCTTCGCGCCCGGCGAAGGCGAGCGGCACCACCGTGCCCGCGAACAGGCAGAGGATGTTTTCGAGCGGGCGCACCCAGCGCTCGGAGCGCTCGCCCCAGCGCATCGACTTCGGCCACGGGAAGCGCGGCAGCACGTCGGCGAGCACCTCGGCGATCACCGTGGCGGTGTCGCGGCCCTTCTTGGCGATGTCGAGGAAGTAGAAGCGGCCCTTCGGGGTGTCGCGCTCGGCGAGGTCGCCCAGGGTCACGCCGTTGGCCTTGAGGAAGCCGTCGAGCGCCTGCTGCGGCGCGCCGACCTTGGGGCCGCGGCGCTCCTCGTTGACGTCGGGCTGCGCGAGCGGCAGGCCGTCGAGCACCAGCACGAGGCGGCGCGGCGTGGCGAAGGCGCGGGTTTCGGCGGGCTTGAGGCCCTGCGCGGCGAGCGCGTCGGCAACCAGACGGGTGAGATCCTCGGCGGCGCGCGCCTGCATCCGGGCGGGAATTTCCTCGGAGAGGAGTTCGAGCAGAAGCTGGCCGGACATCAACGCACCTCCGCGGCCGAAAGCGTCGGGAGATGCCCGCGCGTCTTAAGATACGCCTCGCAGCACGCCTTGGCGAGCGCGCGCACGCGGCCGATGTAGGAGGCGCGCTCGGTCACCGAGATCACGCCGCGCGCATCGAGCAGATTGAAGAGGTGCGACGCCTTGAGGCAGTAGTCGTAGGCGGGCAATGCGACGCCGCCGTCGATCAGCGCGGCGCATTCCTTCTCGGCGTCCTTGAAGTGCTGGAGCAGCATCTCGGTGTTCGCAAGCTCGAAGTTGTGGCGCGAGTACTCGACCTCGGCCTGATGGAAAACGTCGCCGTAGGACACGCCGTGACCGTTGAAGTCGAGGTCGTAGACGTTCTCGACGCCCTGCACGTACATCGCCAGACGTTCGAGGCCGTAGGTGAGTTCCACCGGCACCGGCGAACATTCGAAGCCGCCGACCTGCTGGAAGTAGGTGAACTGCGTCACCTCCATGCCGTCGCACCAGACTTCCCAGCCGAGGCCCCAGGCGCCGAGGGTCGGCGATTCCCAGTCGTCCTCGACGAAGCGGATGTCGTGCGCGTCGGGATCGATGCCGAGCGCGCGCAGGCTGTCGAGATAGAGCTCCTGCACCGCGTCGGGCGAGGGCTTCATCAACACCTGATACTGATAATAATGCTGCAGCCGGTTGGGGTTCTCGCCGTAGCGCCCATCGGTGGGGCGGCGCGAGGGCTGCACGTAGGCGGCGCGCCACGGATCCGGACCGAGCGCGCGCAGCGTCGTCGCCGGATGGAAGGTCCCCGCCCCCACCTCCATGTCGTAGGGCTGCAGGATCAGGCAACCCTGATCGGCCCAGAAGCGGTGGAGGGTGAGGATGAGATTCTGAAAGGACGGCGCGCGCCGTGCGGACTGATCGTTCACGGTACCCATAAGGTCATGGCCTGGCTGGAGCGGAAGCGTTCGGGAAACCTACCGATGCGGCTTTGGGCGGTCAAGGACAAGCGGGGGCCGTTGCCTCGGTTGTTTCACATTTTATGACTTTCGGCGAGTCGAACCGTCATCGTCCTCGCAGGTGTGCGGCTCTCCCGCGGCATGGTAGACGCCGCAGATCGGGCAACGGTCGAGTTCCGCCGCCACCGCGGGCCGCCGCCGCGCTTCGGCGCGCGCCCGCTCCGCCTTCTTCTGCCGCGTATACGCCGCGACCGCGAGCACGACCACGCCGACCAGCAGAAACTTGCCGAAGCTCAGCATGTCCCCTCCTCCGCCAACACCGAATCCAGATCCGCCGCGTCGAACAGGATGCGCCGCGCGGCGGCGGTGAAGTTGCCGTCCTCGCGGTGCAGCACCAGGCCGGGCAACAGGGTCATGCGGGTCTTGCGGCCCTTCTCGCCGCGCACCAGCACGCGCTTCGCCACCCGCCCCGCCTTCGGCCACAGCGGAATCACCTCGACCGCGCCGAAGCTCGGCGCCAGCGCCGCGAGCACATCGTCGAGGCGCTCGGCCTGATGGATCAGGGTGAGGCCGCCGCGCGGCTTGAGCGCGCGCGCCGCCGCCGCGACCCAGAGCGCGAGGTCGGCCGCGCCGCCGTGGTGCGCCGCCGCGCGCCCGGCATCGGGTGCAGGATTGCCGGAGAGGAAATAGGGCGGGTTGGCGATCGCCGCATCGAAACTCCCGGCGGGGACCGCGGCGCGGTCGAGGGCGTCGCCCTCGGCCACGGTGACGCGCGCCGCCAGGCCGGAAAGCTCCGCCGACCGCCGCGCCAGCGCCGCGTATTCGGGCTGCCGCTCGATCCCCCACACCTGCGCGTCGGCGCGGCGGGCGGCGAGGCAGAGCGCCGCCGCGCCGGTGCCGCAGCCGAGGTCGAGCACCCGCGCCTCCGGCCCGAGGCGGGCGGCGGCGGCGAGCAACACCGGGTCGATCGCGGCGCGATAGCCGCCGCGCGGCTGCAACAGGCGCACCCGCCCGTCGAGCAGCCCGTCCTCGCTCACTTCGATGTCGTCGGCTTCGGTCATGGCCGGGCGATGATACTTGGGAAGTCCCGGCCTTGGGAACCGCGGCTTGGGGAAAACTTGACCGGCGCGGAGGGCGGCCCGTATTCTG